>NZ_JBSGYQ010000054.1:0-51603 GCF_053610585.1 Streptomyces sp. NPDC054887
CACTGGTGGGATGCTGCGCGTCCCACTCACCAGGCTTTCTTCGCAAGCCTGGTGACGCTCCGTCCGCTGCGCTTCCGGAGCTGCGGGGCTTTGCCCCGCTGTTCCTGGGCTTCGCTTCGCTCAGCCCAGGGTCGGCGGGTCCGCTGCGCTCCCCCGCCTCAAGGGC
Organism: Streptomyces sp. NPDC054887; assembly: GCF_053610585.1. Classification (NCBI taxonomy): domain Bacteria; kingdom Bacillati; phylum Actinomycetota; class Actinomycetes; order Kitasatosporales; family Streptomycetaceae; genus Streptomyces; species Streptomyces sp. NPDC054887. The sequence goes on from NZ_JBSGYQ010000054.1 coordinate 167, forward strand.
CCTTCCGGCTGCGCCTCCAGGGGCCCGAGGCCCGCTGGCGCGGGCCTCGCTGGCTGGGAGGGGCGGGGGTCTGCGTGTGTGCCCGGTTCCGGTAGTGTTAACTGCATCATCTGATGCATCATGTAGAGTTGGCGAAAACAGGGCGTACGCTAGGGTGGGGAAATGGCGATCGACGCAGATATTCCTGCGGGGCTCACACGCAGGGCGAAAGGCTTCATCCGGTCTCATGGATACTGGACCGGTCGCCACGATGTGGAGCGGTACAGGGTTCGGTGGGCAGAGCACGGGGTCCCTGCGGCTCAGATCGATCGGGTGGCCGCCTTCGAGGCTGTCTGGGGCGGTCTGGCCCTTCCTCCTTCTCCTCACTATGACGGAGGGCCGCGGACGCTCAGCGGGGATGTACCCGAGGGGCCGGATCCTGACTGGCACTTCGAAGCCGGCATGCAGCGTACGGCTCTTCCCTACTCGTTCATGATCGGCCCGAACGGGGAGTTCGGTCTTCACGCCGGGAAGTGGGTGCCGCTGCACGCCAGTGTCGAGGGGTGGGTGGAGGCTCTGGCTCTGGCGGACCACGCCCGTAACTGGGCTCGCACGACCACGACGCTGAAGGGCGCTGCCGTGGACGAGCTCGTGCTCGACGGGTTCGAGGCCGTACCGGAGGTTGCCGGCCTTGCGGACACCTGGTGGCGCGGTACCGACTCGCTGGTCGCCGTCTACCGCGGCGAAGCCGAAGTCATGGACGCACCTCAATGCCTCACCGCCACCATCTACGCCGGACTCGACGAATGGGGACTTCAGGGCCTCGGCCCCACGGGCTGAGCCCTGAAATATCACCGCTACCCGAGCCTCCTCCAAAAAGGAAAACGGAAATGCAGGGAATCTCTCTCAGGGAACATCAGGTTGACCAAAAGTCGGCCTTCCGAAAGTGGGTTGGATTCCCTGCAAGATCGTCTGTTCCTCCTGAGGGGGTGCGGGCCATGGGGGTGTCCGCGACGGGGTCCGGGAAGACGATCACCACAGCTGTGTGCGCTCTGGAGTACTTCCCGGAGGGGCGGATCCTCGTCATGGTGCCCACCCTGGACCTGATCGTGCAGAGTGCCCAGTCCTGGCGGCGGGTCGGGCACCGGGCGCCGATGGTCGCCGTCTGCTCGGTAGACAAGGACGAGGTCCTGGAGCAGCTCGGCGTGCGCACCACCACCAACCCGATCCAGCTCGCCCTGTGGGCCGGGAGCGGTCCGGTGGTCGTGTTCGCCACGTACGCCTCCCTCGTGGACCGCGAGGACCCCGCTGACGTCACTGGTCGCCGGACTGTCCCTGGGCCGTTGGAGTCGGCTCTGGCGGGCGGGGAGCGGCTGTATGGGCAGCGGATGGCGTCGTTTGACCTGGCCATTCTGGACGAGGGGCACATGACCGCGGGGGACATGGGGCGGCCGTGGGCGGCGATCCACGACAACAGCCGGATCCCTGTCGACTTCCGGCTCTACCTGACCGCCACCCCCAGGATCCTCGCCGCGCCCCGGCCGCAGCGCGGGCGGGACGGCCGGGAGCTGGTCATCGCGTCGATGGAGGACGACTCCAGCACCTACGGCACCCGGATTTTCGATCTTGGGCTGGCGGAGGCGGTAGAACGCTCGATCCTTGCGGGGTTCGAGATCGACGTGCTCGAGATCCGCGACCCCGACCCGATCCTCAGCCTGTCCGAGGACGCGCTGCGCGGCCGGCGCATGGCCCTGCTCCAGGCCGCACTGCTGGAGCACGCGGCGCAGCAGAATCTGCACACCACCATGGTGTTCCACCAGCGGGTCGAGGAGGCGGCCGCGTTCGCCGAGCAGATGCCGGCGACGGCCGCCGAGCTGTATGCCGCCGAGGCCTCGGCGGCAGCGCTGGTAGGTGCGGAGGAGCTGCCCGCGTCGTCGATCGACGCAGAGCTGTACGAACTCGAGCCGGGCCGCCACGTGCCCCCGGACCGGGTGTGGGCGGACTGGCTGTGCGGGGACCATCCCATCGCCCACCGGCGTGCGGTGATCCACCGGTTCGCCAACGGCATCGACGCCCACAACCGGCGCGTGCACCGGGCGTTCCTCTCCTCGGTACGGGCCCTCGGGGTGGGGGTCGACATCACCGGACTGCGCGGGGTCGAGGCGGTGTGCATCGTCGGCTCGCGCAGCTCCCAGGTCGACATCGTCCAGAACATCGGACGCGCTCTGCGCCCGAATCCGGACGGCAGCGTGAAGACGGCGCGGATCATCATCCCCGTCTTCCTCCAGCCCGGGGAGGACCCGAAGGACATGGTCGCCTCCTCCAGCTACCAGCCCCTGGTCGACATCCTCCAAGCCCTGCGCTCACACTCGGAACGCATGGTCGACCAGCTCGCCTCCCGCGCCCTGACCCGCGGCACCGAACGGCGGCGCATCCACGTCCACCCCGCCCCCGCGGCCGGCGCGGAGAACGGGGACATGCCCGCGGAGAGCAGCGCGGCGCAGCAGGAGGTCGACCGGGTCACCTCGGTCATGGTCAACTTCGCCTCCCCCCGCGACGCCGCCGACATCGCCGCCCTCACCCGCTGCCGCGTCATCCGCCCCCAGTCCCTCGTCTGGCTCGAGGGCTACCAAGCCCTCATCCGTTGGCGTACCGAGAACAGGATCACTGGCCTGCACTCCGTCGCCTATGACGTCGAGACCGAGGCCGGCACGACGAAGGCGTTTCCGCTTGGGCGATGGGTCCACCAACAGCGAAAAGCACTACGGGCCGGAGAACTCGACACCCACCGCAAAACCCTCCTCGACGAAGCCGGAATGGTCTGGGAACCAGGCGACGAAGCATGGGAGAACAAACTCGCCGCACTCCGCTCCTACCGGCGCGCGCACGGGCACCTCGCACCCCGACAAGACGCGATGTGGAGCGAGGGCAAGGCGATGGTGCCGATCGGACAGCACCTGGCCAACCTCCGCCGCAAAGGCGGCCTCGGGAAGGACCCGGAACGGGCCGCCGCACGCGCGGCACAACTCGCGGAGATCGATGAGGACTGGAACTGCCCCTGGCCCCTCGACTGGCAACGCCACCACCGAGTGCTCGCCGACCTCGCCGCCGACGAGGCCGATGGCGTCCTGCCGACCATCGACCCCGGGGTGCTGTTCGAGGGCGACGACATCGGACGATGGCTCCAGCAGCAGCGCAAGCCCGCCACCTGGACACAACTCTCCGCCGAGCAGCAAGAACGACTGTCCAGGCTGGGCGTACAACCCGACCAAGCCCCGCCTGCCGCCCAGGCGGCCGCGCGTTCAACGAAGGGGCCGAGCAAGGCGCAGCAGGCATTCCAACGCGGACTCACAGCCCTCACACAATGGATCGAACGGGAAGGCGTGGACCGGCCGGTACCGCGCGGCCACGCTGAGGAGATCGCAGTCGACGGCGAGGCTGAACCAATGGCGGTGAAGCTGGGCGTATGGGTTTCCAACACCAAGACCCGACGCGACAGACTCGGCCAGGAGCAGCGCGACGCGCTCGCGGCGCTGGGCATCGACTGGATCTAACGGTCGTCGGCAAGGTTCGGTGATGATCCGAGACTGGGTCAGGGGCGCGGGGGCGGGGTGGTGAGGTACGGGGCGAGTTGGGCTTCGAGGTCGGCGATGCGTTTGTCCATGAAGCGGTTGTTCTGGCGTGCGCTGGTCAGGCGCTCTTGAAGCTGCTGGTTGTCCTGGGTGAGCTGTCGTACGTGCTGCTTCAGCGTGGTGTTCTCCGTGACGATGCGCTGAAGTGAACCTTCGGGTAGATCGTGTTCGAGGTCGCGGATCTTGCCGAGGAGCTCTGCGATGCGGGTGCGCTGGGTGCGGATTTCGCGCTGGGCTTGGGCGAGTGCGTCTTCGGCGTTGAGTGCGCGTTCCTTCCAGGCGGGCTGTGCGCGGCTGCCGTTGTTGGAGACTCCGGGATGGGGTCTGCTTGCTCGATTGGCCCGCTCGATCAGGGCTCTGGCCTGCTGGTTTTGATAGAGGAAGGTGCGTGAGACGCGGGCGGTACGGGCAAGGGCTGCGACGGTGACAGGCGTGTGGTCGCGTGTCATTGCTGCCAGGGCAGTCTGCAGGCGTTGAAGCATCTCTTGGGTGGCTTGGCGGCGGGCTCGTACGGCTGCGTCTGTGCGGCGAGTGCTCATGGCTGCCCTGTGGCGTCGGCGGGGTCCTGCAGTGCTGCGAGGTCGCGGGCGCGGAAGGCGGTGCTCCAGGTGCGGTGGAAGTAGTCCTGGGGGCGCCGCAGGTCGAGGGCCAGGGCTTCATCGAGGATGCCGAGGGCGGCCAGGGCCTGCTCGAGTCCTTTGATGGCCTTGGCGGTGGGTTCGAAGACGGTGTGGAGGTAGTCGGCGGTGGCGTCGTCGGGGGCGTTCTCGGCGATGGAGCGCCACTGTTCGGCTTTGCGCCGCCAGTAGAGGAGGTCGGCGCCGGAGAGGACGAAGTGGTCGCAGTTCTCGCAGTCGAGTTTCCAGGGGCAGGCTCCGCCGTTGACGACGGGTTGGTAGGTGCAGAATCCCCCGTCGGCGGGGGTGCTGCGGCGGGAGAGGTCCAATGCCAGGGCGAGAGCTGTCTCGCGCTCCATGGGGGTGGTGTCGCCGGAGAGGAGTTCGCCGGGGTTGAGGGCGCCGGGCCCGGCTACCCAGATGGTGTTCAGGACGTCTTCGAGGTCGCTGTTGGTGATCTTCACGTAGTGCTCGGCCATGCGTTCGGAGAGCTGGCCGAGGTAGCGGCGGATGTGGGTGAGTGTGGCGCCGGCGCGCAGCAGGTTGGTGGCCAGGGTGTGGCGGGCCTGGTGGGCGACGTACGCGCCGCCGAGGTCGAGGTCGGAGATCCAGGTCCTGAAGCGCTCGTTGAAGTGTCCGTAGGAGATCGGCTGGCGGCCGTTGGGGTTGCGGATGCGGGACGGGAACAGGGCCAGGCCGGGGCGTTCCGCAGCCGCTGGGGTGTGGCCGTAGCGCTTTTCGAAGATCTGGAGTGTCTTAGTGCGCCGTGCATCGAGGCGCTGGTACACGGACTCGGGGATGCGGATGCCCTCGTTGTAATTGCCGACCTTGGTCTGGTCGTGCCACAGCATGGCCAGGCCGCGGTAGCGGCCGATGCAGTCCAGGCGCAGTCCGACGACCTCGCTGCAGCGGCGCCCGGTGGCGACGATGGTCTCCCAGATGTCCCGCAGGCCCCGGTCGTTGAGGTCGAGTTCCTCCAGGCGGCGCAGGTTGGTCTCGTCCATCAGCGCGCGGGCGACGTCGTCGCTGAAGGGGTTGCGGGAGCGCTGTTTGATGCCGGTGCCGCCGAAGGGGATGGCGGTCAGGAAGCCGGTGTCGATGCCGAGGCGTTCGGCGTGGCCGGCGGTGATGGCGCTGTAGAGCAGCTTGCGGGATTGGTTGAACACGAACTGGCAGCTCAGATCGGTGACGGTGGGGGATCGTCCGTCGACCAGGAGCATGCCCAGAGATGGCAGGCCGTGGCGGGCGCGGTGGCGCTGGTCGGCGACGAACCGATCGGCGTGCTCACGGCGAAGCACGGTGGGGTCGTGGCCGGCGTCAGGGGCGTCGGTTTCGAGGAAGACTCCCAGTTCGACAGCGGCGCGGCGCATCTGGTCGAAGGGGCCTCTGGTGCGGGGGCACTGCGGGGACCGGAGCAACTCGGCGAGATAGTCCCAGAGCAGGTCGCGCAGCCACCGCTGCGGTACGGCGGTGATGTCGAAGTTGCTCTGGGCGTTCTTGAAGCGCCTTCCGAAGTGATCGGTCTCCAGGAAACCGGCGTCCTTGGTGTCCGAGGGGCTGTAGTAGACGCAGCGCAGACCGTTGATGACTTCCCAGATGATCTTGCGGACTTCGGAATCCATCTGCTTACGGGACAGGTCTTTGTGACCCTCGTCGTGCAGATCCATCAGGGACGTGATGCCGCCTCGTCGGCAATGCCTGACGAGATTCCTGATGCCGTTGGTGCTCCACTCGGAGTGCTGCGCGGACTGGGCATGGGTGTGCAGGCCCCACTGGATCTCGGCCCGCAACAGCGGGGACAGGCCATGAAGGTTGACCAGCCCTGGCTGCGTAACCGGCTCCGCAGTGGCGCACCAGGCGCGGAATGCCTTCTCGTCGCCGTACGTCACCGGGAGCGGCTGGCCGTCCTTGAGGGGGCCGCGTGAGTTTTGCGACCGGGCCTCTCCCGGACGGTTGTCGATCTTGTACCGGTTCAGGTGCTGCAGGCACAGCCCCAGTGAGGTGCAGGCCAGGAACGGACATCGTGCCGTGCACAGGCCGTAGCCGGGAAGCGGGTGCTGTGTACGGGCCCAGGATTCGAACCGGGTGCGGTCCATGCCGGCGCCCTCGCCGTACTGCCACCTGGTCTGGTGCTGCTGGCACAGCCGGGTGGTGGGGCTGACCGCCGGGCGGTTGGGACAGATCAGGCACCGGCCGTAGTCCACTCCTCGCGCGGCGGGCAGAGCGGTGGCCGCGTCCATGAAGGCTCGCTTGGTCTGCCCCGTCCGCTCGGCCTGCTCCCACTCCAGGTTGTGCGTGTTGCACAGGTTGTGGCTGACGCGGCGGATGCGCTTGCAGCCGTCAACGGCGCACTGCCAGGCGTAGACCGGGTGGTGAGGCGGGATGAAGATCAGCGTGTCGCGGAAGAGCGGGTCGAATGCGGGGGCCTCGATGAGGGCTGTGAGCAGTTCGAGCCGGTCGCGGCCGATGCGGGTGGTGTCGGTGCGGCCGGGCAGCAGCGTCAGCGGGATCACGGCTGTGTCCCCCAGACCTGCTCCAGCGCCGCGGTGAAGACCGGGTCGTGGACGTCCACGTGGCCGTATACCTGCTCGACGGTCGCGGCCGAGGCCCAGCCGCCGGCCTCCCGCGCGATCACCGCATTGCCCTGTGCGGCGTCCAGCACCGCGGTGGCGAAGCTGTGCCGGAAAGCGTGCGGGACCACCCGGCCGATCTCCACACGGGCCGCGGCCCGGCGCAGCATGCCGCGGGCCGCGGCCGTGCTCCACGGCTGCCCCCGGGTGGGGCCGTGCAGGCTGACCAGGAGCATGCCGTGAGCGGTCTGGGCGGGGTACTGGGTGGTGAGGTACTCGAAGTAGGTGTGAACCATCGCCGGACTCACCCGGCGCACCGTCCCGCCGCTTACGGCGTCGTCCTGCCAGGCCCAGGGCGTCTTCGTCTTGACCCGGGCCCGGTTGGCGTTGTCCTCACGGTGGCAGATGTGCACGTGCGGCCCCCGGCACTGACCGCACGCGGCCTGCTCCCGCAGGTGCAGGTCGACCAGACGCAGCCCGCACAGCTCACCGATCCGGAAACCGCCGTCGGCCAACCACGTAACCACCATCCGGTCCCGCGCACACGACACCGCCCCCAGCAACATCTCCCGGGCGCCCTCGGGCAGCATCTTCGGATGCCGGCGCACCCGCTCCGCCGGAGCCAGAGGATTCGCGGGCATGCTGTGCAGGACGTGCCCGAGCATCGCCCGCCGACGGTCCGCCCGCGTCGGCAACCGCGTCACACGCAGCGCCTGCGCCAGAGCCGGGTTCACGCCGTGGGTGCCCACGTGGAGGTAGAAGCCCTTCAGACAGGCCGCCGCGGTCTTCAACGCGCTGTGCCCGTACGGGCGCTTCCCCTCCCGCCACGGCAGACCGAACGGCCCCGGATAATCCGCCCCCACAGCCGCCATGTAGTGCCGCAGATCCTCAAGCGACACCGCTCCTGTGTCCAGGCCCGCGAACCGCAGCCACCGCAGATGATCCACCAGCACATACGCGTACGTACGATCCGTACCCGCCCGGCAGGTACGCAGGAACCCGTCCGCCTCCGCCACGACCGTGCAGTCGCTGTCCACGACCGTGTAGGACACCTGACCGTTCCCACGGACGATCTCCTGCACCCGTAACTCGCCCACCACCAGTCGGCCACCCGCCATGTGCCGCCCCCTCCAGACCCAGAACCACCCCCGTCGGCGGTTCTCCGGTCCAAAGTCCACACCCCTCCCCCACGTTCCCGGCCCACTCCACGCGAACGTCCCACACACCCAGGTGACAGTTGGTAAAGTCCGTCACCCTCACACGCCAGAACGCCCCCTCGGGTCGCGCTGACGGCAGGCATCCTCAAGCGCAGGCATGGCCCAGAGCCCGGTGGTTCATCCATACCGCCACATCGCACACCCGCAACGCACTCACCGTCTCCGGCAGCCCTGCGGCCTGCCTCAGCTTGAGCAGGTGGCGGTGCAACACGGCGTCGTCCTCACGCAGCGCGGTGTGGAGGGCGAGCCAGAACGACGGCGGCCGACCGACGGCGCAGCGTACGACGCGGTCGTAGACCGGGAGCAGTCGCGGACGCTTGCGCGCCAGAAGCTTCCCAGCAATGACCCAGTTGACTCCGTGCTGGGCACGGAGGAGATGCCAGGCCTGGTCCGCCGGCGAGCCCTCGGCCAAGACGTCCGCTTCGGCGTCGACCATGTCGATGTCCTTCGGAATGGCCTGCAGCAGACCAGACAACTGCGCGCCGAGGCGGCCTTCCAAAAGGTCCAGCGCAACAAGCGCCGGAACGGTCACCGACAAGGTCTGCACCGCGACCAGGTCCTCCGCCGTGAACCGTTCGGCGACCTCCGGCCGGTCTCCCCCACCCGCCAGATGCTCGAACCGGCTGCCGGTAAACGGCATCCCGCCGGGCGGCAGATCGATACCGAAGTAGCGGCGCAGGTCACCCACAACACGCTCTGTGCCCAGCAGTACGCGCAACCGCTGCCCCAACGGCAACAACGTCCCACCAGAAACGCTGGGCGCCGCAGTAGGAGAGACCATGAAAACTCCGTCCTTCATCGAGATCGCGAGCAAACCAGGTCTGTAGCAGGGCGGCCAGGTGGGCGTGTCCACACCGAAGCAGCTGTCCTGCGCCACAGCCGTCCTGCCGCGGCGGGCACCGCCGCGGACGACAGCTTGTGCTCGCCGAGCGGCACAACCGGGTTGCCGCCCGTTCGGGCGCTCTCCGGCAGCGCCGTATGCCCAAGGTATGAAGCCGTCGGCGGGACACGACCGGTGAAGAGCGGGGGGGTGCGGCCGGGGCGTGCGCAGCTCAGGCTATGGGGGTGCCGTGGCCGGCAACCGACCGCAATCTGTACGAGAAGGGCATCCCATACTGCTTCGCTGCTACTTCAGCGGTGCGCAGACCGCAGATACATCGGCAGGACGGTGCGCATGAGCTGTTCGCCGCGGGTGGTGATGGCCTCGAAGTCGCTGCGGGCCATGGCGGCGAAGTTGGTCGGGTATGAGGCGACCGCGCTGCGCGGAACGAGGTCGGCTGGCGGCGCGGGCAGGCGGTCGTCCTTCATTCCGAGATAGGCAAGGGCGAAACCGTCGATGCGTCCGCTCGCGGCCCACTCGTGCAGGCGGGCGCGGGCGGAGTCCTGGGCCTTGCGGTGGACGGTGGCGAAGGAGCGGCTGAGGCGCCCGAGCATGAAGTGCGGTGCCTTCAGTGCGAGTTCCCCCAGGCCAGCGTCGCAGGAGATGATGAAGGACACGTCGTAGACGTGCTGGGTGTGGTGCGGTGAGCGTCCCGGTTCGAGGACGGACAGGCCGAGGTTGTCGTAGACGCCGCCGTCGGTGAGCAGCACGGTGTGCTGCTGGTGGTGTCCGTCGCGGTGCTGGAAGGTGAAGGTGCTTTCCAGGGCCGGCAGGAGCCCGGGGTAGGCGGCGGAGGCGGCCACGGCGGTGGCGACGCGGACGGGCTCGGTGATGGTGCCATAGCGGGAGCAGCCGCTGCGGGTGCTGCCGAAGCGAACCGCGTTGGTGGTGGCCAGGTCGGTGGCGGTCAGAACGACGTCGAGACCGGGGTGGGTGACGTCGGCCAGGGTGGTGGTGCCGAACGCCTTGTGGGCGAGGACGGCGGCCAGGGCGTCGGTGCGGTTGGCGGGGCGGGCGACGGTGACCTGGGTGGTGCGGGTGAACAGCTGGCGGGTGCCTGCGCGGGCGGCCGCGGTGAGGTTGCGGGCGGCCGCGGAGGGCTTGAATGCCTGGCGTGCGATGTCCAGTTGCAGACCGGAGCGCAGCAGGTCGGTGGTGCGGGCGTCGAAGTCGGTGAACTCTTTCGGGCCGTAGGCCCACAGGGCGGCGAGGAGGGAGCCGCCGGAGATGCCGGAGACGACGCGGATGTAGTCGAGGAGATCGCGGTCGTGCAGGGCGCGCAGGCAGCCGAGGTGGAAGGCGGCGGCGCGGGAGCCGCCGCCGGACAGGGCGAGGCCGATGGTGCGGGTCATGAGCGGGAGCCCTTGCGTGGGACGGGGACGGGACTGTGGGGGCGGGTGGAGTAGCCACCAGGCCACCACTGCACGGGGCCGAGGTGAGCGGGTGGTTGCGGCGGGGGCGGCTCAGCCGTGACCGAGGCGGTGCGGGCGGCGAGGTGGGCGTAGAGGTCGGGGTTGTCCCCGGTGGCGAGCCACTGGTGCCAGACGGGGGGTGGTCCTCCGGCGATGAGGACGAGGGCGCGGGCGGGGGCGTCGTCCAGCGGGAGGGTGAGGCTGGTCATGGCGGCGCGATCGGTGGCGCTGGGCTGGGCAGCGGTGTGCGGGTGGGTGTGCCACATGCCCAGGAAGCGGCTGATGTTGCCGGTAGCCTTCCGGCGGGCGGTGAGGTGGCCGCTGACGCCGTCCAGGCCGTGCTGGAAGTAGGCCTCGGTCAGCAGGGAGTCGGGGGGCGGGCCGGTGGCCTCGTCGATGAAGATCACACCGGTGGCGTCGTCGACGGCGCCGAGCAGGGTGCCGCCGGTTTCCACGCGCGGGCCCCGCACTCGGGCGCCGCGGCGGGCTTCCGCGCGCATCTCGGCCAGTGCGGCGGAGGTGATGCGCACGTCGTAACCGGTGGCCTGGTCCGTGGCGAGGGTGTCGTTGGGCCAGGTCAGCCAGCGCGGCCCGGACGGCTGGGTGCTGTTGGGTCCGGTGGGCATGCGGACGATGAGGACGGCCATGGTGTGCCGGTCGGCGGGTTCGGCCAGGGCGTGGAGGACGCCGGTCGCCAGTTGTCCGGCCAGTGCGGTGACGTCGGCGGCCGATCCGGTGAAGGTGGCGTCCGAGCAGCCGGGTTCGGGCTGGAAGAGCTCGGTCGGGGGTGTGGTGGGGAAGAAGTCGTCGATCAGGTCGTCGAATGCGTGCGTGGCATCGGCGTGCGCGGCCAGCGCGGTGCGCCGCAGGACGTCCGTGCCACCGCCGGTGGCACCGCGGGGTGAGATGGCGGCGATGCCGCGGGTGGCGTGGTGGCCGATCAACAGTGTGGCCAGGTGGGGCCAGGTGGCAGTGTCGGTGCGGCGGGCGCGTTCGAGGTGGGCGCGGACGATGCGGTTGGCGGTGCAGTCCCAGATCAGGTCGAAGGTGTGCAGGTCGAGGGCGGACAGCTGGGTGGTGACGTTGCCGACGAAGGCTTCGACACGGGTGGCGTGGGGGTCGATCCGGTTGAGGCGGTCGGCCAGGACCCTCGCCTTGGAAAAGCCGATGTCGGCGTCCTTATAGGGCTGGCGGGCCAGGATTCCGGGGTGGACGAGTCCATGGTCGGCGACGGTGAGGTGCGCGGCTCCGGCGCGGGCGCACATGTCGGCGACGGGTGCTCCCAGGGCGCCCGCGCCCAGGACGAGGATGCGTTTGCCGCGCAGCCAGGCTGCGGGGGTGGCGTGATCGCGTCGGACCGTGACCTCTGGCCGGGCTTCGTAGACGCGCATCCACCGGGTGCTCTGGCGGTCGAGCCAGTCGGTGCCGAACCGGACGACCTCGTCGCCGAGTTCGGCCAGGTACGCATGCCCGCTGAAGGCAGTGTCGGCGGCCAGGCGCCCGACCTGATCGGCGAAGTCGGGCAGATGCCAGGCCACCAGGTGCGTCCGGCGCGGCCCGTCGCCGGCGATACCCCGCGAGGGGGTGCCCAGCAGCAGGTGCACCGGCGCGGCTGGGGTGTCCTCGTCGTCCCCGGTCGACACGGTGGCGTCTGCGTCGGGGCACAGCAGGGTGCGGTTGTGGCCTGCGACGAATCCCGTCAGCCCCAGCAGCAGGCGCGGCGTGATGTGGTCGCGGGCCAGGGACTCCACCAGCTCGCGCGCGGTGAGCGGGTATTCGAACGTCAGGTGCTTCGTGGTGACGACGACGGGGGCGAGGAAGGCGCGGGCGCCGGCCGGCAGCGCGGCGCTCTCCCGCAACTGTTCCAGGCTGTCGGGCCAGGGGTCCTCGACGGCGAGCCAGCCCACGACGTCGCATCTGATGTCGCTGACCTGGTGCAGTACGGCGGCGCCCAGCCACGGCCCGTCCGGCCGTGCGACGGGCGCGTCGTGGCGAATCACGAGGAGTCCCGCGGAGTGGTCGGTCAGGGCGTTCGGGGGGTGCAGGGGGTCGCCCGGCCGGTCCAGTTGTCCCGCGGCGGCCGCCTCGAACCAGTCCAGGAGGCGGGTGATGAACCCGTACATGCCGTCGGCCGGATCCCACTCGGTCGCCATCGAGCGGTACAGGCACAGGTGGCGGCCCCAGTTGACGTGCGGGGCGCCGGCGAAGCGGGTGTGCCGGGTCCGCACGCTGGGAGCCCTGAAGGGAAAGTCCGGGGGGATCCGTAGGGTGACCGCCTCGACGCTACGCAGCCGCAGGCCGTCCTGGGTGGGCGGCAGGTTAGCGCAGCCGACGCTGACGCGGGCCTCGACGTACCCGTCGGCTGTGGCGGCCACGTGGGTGGCCGCCACCGATCCTCGAGATGCCTGGACGATCCGGTGCAGCTGGTCGAGGGCGAGCTGCTGGCCCTCGGTGAGTTCCAGGGTGGTGCTGTCCTTCACGCGGCACCGAATCCGATCTGCACCGCGGGCTCGGCCTTGTCACCCCTGGCCTGCTGCACACCGGCGCGCGCGGCGTCCGTACCCCGCGGGTGCGGCAGGCCGGCACCGGCAGCGAAGGCCGCGGCCGGGTAGCGGGAGGCACCCAGTGCGGCCAGCAGCCGGCGTCCCCCGCCCGCGGCCTCCAGCATCCGGGCCTTGTTCTCCAGGTCGGCGACGTCCACCAGTTCGAGGCCCAGGCCCGGCTCCAGGGCGAAGACCACCGGACGGGGTTCCTCCTTGGAGGGGTACTCCCCCGTGCACAGCACCTCGTAGTCGGTGATCGACGCGTAGGCGTCCCGGGCCAGCAGGTGCGGCGGGTTGTTGCCCTTCTCGTCCTTCTCGCGGAAGGGCAACGAGCTGGCGATCACCCGGGCGTCCGGACTGGCATGCGCCTGGAGCAGGTCGAGAAGGTCCTGCTTGAGCTCCGCCTCGCCGTCCTCGCCCTCGGCGTACATGGCCTTCTTCGAGCAGTGGTGCGGGGAGAGCAGCACGTCCCACTCCACCCGGTCCGCGTTGCCCGCGGCCTCACTGTTCTCGAAGATCATCTTGATGATGGGGTAGGCGAGGTCGCCCAGGAACAGCAGTCGGCCGACTGTGCCGTCACTGGCCTTCAGCTGTACCTGCAGGGCCAAGGACGTGTCGTTGCGGTCGCCGGCGCAGTGGTCCTTGAACGGTGCGTGGACGAACGCCTCGAACCGGTCCTCGACGTCTTGGCCGTCGATCTTGGTGATCACGTCGCCGGGGAAGGTGAAGTACTCGTCGGGCAGTTCGGCGTAGGAGTGCAGTTCGCGGTCCTCGTCGTAGCCGATGATGCGCACCCGGTCTCCGCTGGTCGGCTCCTTGCCGTCCTTGACGGCCTTGAGGGTGGCGTCCACGCGTCGCTCGACCTCGTCCTGGAAGCGCTGTGCGTCCTCGCACATCGGCTTGTCCTCGGACAGTTCGCGCCACAGCCGGGGCGTCGCCCAGATCTCCCCGATCAGGATGGAGCTCTGCAGAAGGTCACCGAAGCCGCAGCAGTGGTCCGAGTCGGCGTGGGTCAGGGCGAAGACCGCCAGGTAGGGCGTCTCGCCATCGGGTCGCGGGAGGGTCTCCTCCAGGCGGTCGATGACGGCGGCGACCACCGCGTCGTCCTCGTCGGCTGCCTTCATGTCCCGCAGGTCCACCTGCATGACCAGGTTGTCGCCCAGCACGATCGTGGTGGAGTCCCCCGTGCCCACCGGCCAGAACACCACCCCCTGTCCGGGAAGTTCCGTCTCGACCATGTCGCACCTCTTCACTCGATCTTGATCAACTAGCTGGAAAACAGGACAAGTTCACCCGATGAACAGGTCTACCACGCGCCACTGACAACGCCGCCGCCATCGGGCCGACGGAGACCGACACGAACGCCTCCCCACCGCGCACGGCGCCCCCCTTGCGCCGGCGAACGAGTACCCATGCCGCCCGGCAGTCCGAACCAGGGGGTGCGCCGTCACGTCGGTATCGGCGTCGTATGCTTCGACACTTCCACCGGCTCGCCGTCCACGGCGACGGTCACCGTCTTGTGCTGGTCTCCTGGTGCTGGGTGTCCGCCGTCGCCATGACGACCTCCCCGAAGCACCCCGACATCGCGAACATGCACGACACCTGACACGCCAGCTCAGCGGCATTCCCAACACGACTTCAGTCGGTAAAACGGACGAGGCGCACCGGACGTCGGGCCGGATCGGCAAACCCTGGGCAATCGTCCACGACAACCAGAAGATCCCCTCCCTACGCCGCCTCTACATGACCGCCACCCCACGGCTGTGGCAACTCGGAGACGACGAGAGCCAGGCACAGGGTGGCGCGCCGGGTGAGCTGGTCGCGAGCATGGACGACGACCCTGAGGGGCCCTTCGGCAGCCGCTGCTTCACGCTCACGCTCTCGGAGGCCATCGACCGGGGAATCTGTGCCCCCTACCAGGTCGTATGCGTGGACGTCACCGACACCGCGCTCCAGGCCGCGCAGCTCCTTGGTGCGGAAGGCCGCACGGACGAAGTCCGCGGGGCCCGGCTCGCCGCCCTGCAGACCGCCCTGGTGAAAGCCTCCGCCGAAGAAGGATTCCGGCGCACGCTGGTCTTCCACCATGTGGTCAAGGAGGCCGAAGCCTTCGCGGCCGGCCTCCCCGACGTCGCGGCGCAGCTGCACGCTAGCGACACAGTGCTGTACCCCAAGACGGTCTGGGCCAACTGGCTCTGCGGCGACCACAAGCCGCTCCACCGCAGGCGCGTACTGGGTGAGTTCGCCGCCGGGATCGCCACGGACGGCACCGTCGTCGAGAAGGCCTACCTGGGATCCGTGAAAGTCCTCGGGGAAGGCGTCGACACGAAGAACTGCGACTCCGTCTACTGGGCGGATGTCCGCGGCTCCATGCCCGACCTCGTCCAAGCCGTCGGCCGGGCGCTACGCATGCAACCCGGCCAGGGCAAGGTCGCCAGCCTGGTCGTGCCGGTACTGCTCGGACCCGGCGAGACGGCGGACAACATGCTCACCAGCAGGGCGTACAACGGACTCGCCAAACTCCTGGAAGCACTCAGAGCCCACGACACCCGCGTCGTCGAGCAGCTGGCCGAACAGCAGGCGCAGAGCCGCGTACGGGGCGTGCAGAGCCGCAGTGGGGGTCGGAAGGGGCGAGGCGAGGGGGAAGGGTTCGGGCCGTCGGCGCCCGCCCGGCAGCTGCTGAGGTTCAGCACGCCGCGCGACCCGGCGCAGCTTGCGGCGTTCATCAACCTCCGCGTCCTCAACCCCGAACACCAGCACTGGCGACGCGGGGTAGAAGCAGCCGTCATCTACAACCGGATCCACGGCGACCTGCGCGTCCCGTTCACCTACCGCGTCCCGGCCGGGCCGCAGGACCAGCCGGGCGAGGAACACGAGGAGGCGGCCGTATGGCCGGCCTCGCTGGCCAACTTCCCCCTCGGCCAATGGGTGGCCGATGCCAGGAGGTTCTACGCCCGCGGCGACATGGACACCGACCGCGTCGCGCAGCTGGAAAAGCTCGGCATGATCTGGTCCCACAACGACATCGCCTGGGACGAGGGCTTGGCCGCGGCACGTGGCTGGGCCGCCGAACACGGGCACCTCCTCGCCCCCCTCGACGCCACCCACCAGGGCTACAAGGTCGGCACCTGGCTCAAGAACGCCCGGGCCGCCGCCCGACGGGCGGTGGAGCTGGAGCGACGGCAGGCTGAGGGCCTGCCGGTGGAGACCTGGACCGGGGCATTGTCGGCCGAGCGGCGCGAGCAGCTGGAGGACATCGACCCCTCCTGGTGCCCGGCCTGGCCGGTCACGTGGCAGCGGTGCTTCCACCTCGTCCGCATGCACCTGGACGCAGGTGAAGCGCTGCCCACCGCGGCGGGCGAGATCCTGCGCCAGGGCGAGGACCTGGGGCGATGGGTGAGATCGGTCCGGCTCGGATGGGATCAGCTCAGCGGCGTCCAGCAATGGATGTGCGAACACGCCCTCGGGATCGAACCCGCGGCCGAGGAAGAGAAGCCGAAGCCACGGACCAGCCAGGCCGACAAATGGGCCATGCACTACGCAGCCGCCCAGCAGTACTACGAACGCGAAGGACACCTCCAGGTCCCGCGCAAGCACATCGAGACCATCACCCTCGGCGACGGTGGTAGTGGCGAGGGCCAGGAGCAGGGGGACGTACCTCTGAAACTCGGCGCATGGGTCAGCAACCAACGCTCCCGGGCCGCAACGCTGACACCCGAGCGAATCGAGCGACTGTCCAAGATCGGCATGCGGTGGACGTAATGACCATCGTCGTCACCGCGGCCGCCGCGCTCGCTGCCGGCTATCTGCTCGGGCGGCTGCGCCCGTGGCGTCCCCTGGGCGACTGGGCGGCAGATCAGATCCGCTTCACCGGGGCGTGGGCCCAGGGCGGCACGGGGTGCCAGGCCAACGCCGTCTGGTAACAAGTGACTTGGGGCCGGGTGCTCGCGGTGGCCGTGGTGTTCAGGCTTGAACGAAGAAGGCCGGCTCGTACACCTGGGCCGTGCTGACGTCTTCGTACACCACGGTGGGGCGCAGTCGGTTCCAGCGGTGGCCGAGCAGGAGGGCGAGTCCCATGGGACAGGCGAGGAAGAGGTGGATCTGGTTGGTGGTGCGGGCAGGTCGGCGCAGGGCGTCACGGATGCCGACGGCCAGTGCGTTGGCGGCGGGGCTGTCGAGAACCGAGCGGTCCTTGGGCCCGGCGGGTGGTGTGAGAATGAGGAGTCTGGATGCCGGGATGTTCTGTTTTTCGACGTACTCGAGGACGTCCTGGGTGAAGTCTTGCGCCTTGACCGTGACGTTGATGCCGACGGCGAGGTCCTCGCCCTGACCGATGTCGTACTCCTTGATGACGGGGTCGCATTCGGCGTCGTAGGTGTCGCGGGTGGACCACAGGTCTCCGCGCTGGAGGACGGCGACGTCGGCTCCGGTGACCATGCGGAAGGCCGTACCGGTCAGGAACGCGGGGGCGAGGCGGAGGCTTCCCGACACGGAGATGTCGGTGCGGCCGGGCAGGCGGGCAGGGGCCGCCTCGATGTCGTCCTGGAGCTGTGCCCAGGTGGCGGGTGCGAGCGGGCGGCGTTTGGTGTACTCGGAGTCGGTTTCGAACCGGTCGATCCAGTTAATGGTGTGGTCGGCTTCGGCGGTGAGCGGGTCTGGCTTGAGGGTGGCGATCGACAGGATCGCGTGAGCGGGTCCCGTCTTGAGGTTGAGGCCGTCGACGGCTGCTTTGACCATGTCGAGGGTGAGGGTGCGGTGGCCATTGCGGACCTGCTGGGCGACCCAGTTGGCGCCTTCGTCGGCCGCGTGGCTGTCGTTGCGCAGACCGCAGACGGCCATCAGGAGCTGCAGTTGCTCGTGTACGTGGGTCAGCTCTCGGGACAAGTCGAAGCGCAGGCGTGAGAGGAGATCGTGGAGTTCGGTCTCGCTCAGGCCTGCGTTTTGGGCCCAGCGGGTTCGTGCCTGGCCGGTCTTCGAGCGTGCGGTGCCGTCGGCGGCCTTGGGCAGGAGCAGCTGGGTGCGGGCGTCCCGCACAGCGATGAGGGAGTCGTAGGGGTCGGGGGCCCGGTTGGTGACTATCGCGAGGTCGACGTCGATGCCCTCGGCGGTAAGGGTGCGCCAGGTTTTGGCGATCTTCTTCAGGATCGACGGGCCGCCGGTGGGGCTCGGTTTGGTCAGGTACTCCTCGTTGACGGGTGTGGCGCTGCTGACGGTGTACTTGACCTGGGTGTATGTGTGGGGCGGGTTGCGGCGCAGCAGGACGACGTCGTCGAGGTTGCCGGCGTCGTCGGCTTCGACGCCGACAGAGATGACGGGGTTGGCGGCGTGGATGGCGTTCTCACGCAGGAGGGTGAGACAGCCGGCCCAGGCGATGAGCCACTGGTAGTGGTCGCCGGTGATCCTGACGCTGGTGGGGCTCGGCGGGGGCAGAGGTTCCATGGGCGCACTCCGGGGTGAGGGGCGTGTGGCGCTGCTGTGGTTGAGTCGCGCTGTCTTGCAGCTGAGGCTGCGGCGGGCCGTGTACGGCAACCTGGGTGATCGTGTTGTTGTGGCAGGTCCAGGCGGTCATGTCCCAGTGCGGTGCTCGCCGGCCGAGGATGACGGCGATGAAGCTGTGGAAGGTGAGGTCGGGGTCGTTGAGGAGTTGGCGGTAGGTGGCTGCGTCGCGGGCGCTGGGGACGGGTCGGCTGGTGGGGTGGGTGTGCCATTCACCGATCCAGACGCTGTGGTCCTGGTCGTAGGCCTGGTCGGCCAGGGTCTGGGCGTAGGCCAGGTCGCGGAGAAAGTAGGTGGGAGTTTGAACCGCGTCGGGTCCGGGGGTTCCAGCGTGCCGGACGGTCACCGTGTCGTGAACGTGGTGTCCCAGCAGGATGCCGCCGGTCTCCCTGCTGTTGTCGGCGATCCTGAGCTCGTCGGTGATGACACGGACGGCCTCTTCGGTGAGGTGTAGGGCGGTGACGGGGCGCGGGGTCATGGGGTTTCGCAGGTGGGGCATCCGGGGTGTGGTGGTGTGGCGGAGAGCCATCGGATCTCGCCGGTTCGGCTCAGGTCAAAGGGCGGTGCGCAGTCGGGCTGCCGGCGCAGGCTGATCAGGCCGTGTTCGCCGGGCAGGCGCTGGTCGGGGTGGCCGTGGCGCTCGAGAAGGGTGGCGACGGCGGTCTTGGCTGCGAGGTGGGCGACGAGATGGAGGTCGGGGCCGACCGCAGTCATCGGGCGGTGTCGGGTGCCGGTGCCGTATCCGGCATCAAGTGCGGGTTCAGGATCGATGCCGCCACGCTCGGCGAGCGTCTGACGCCGGCAGGTGAGGCATCCGTGCTGGGGCCAGGGCCTCAGCCGCAGGACCTCGCCCAGGGCACCGTCCTGCAGGACGCAGGCCATGACAGCGGGGATGCCGGCACGGCGGGCGAGGTGTCCGGTGACACGGCGGGCTGCGACACCGTCTGCAGTGCAGACGACAAGGTCGCTTTCCTGGAGCAGCGGTCTGATCCGGTCGGCGTCGTCGATGACGTCGAGGACCAGAGGGACGACCGTGGTGTCGGGGCGCAGGGAGGTCAGTTCTTCGGCGAGGGCTATGGCTTTGCGCCGGCCGACGTGACGGCGGCCGGTGGTGTGGCGTACGAGGTTGTGCCAGGAAAGCCGGTCGGGGTCGACCAGGGTGAGATGTCCGATGCCGTAGCCGGCCAGAGCGTGAGCGGCGGCGGATCCGAGGCTGCCGGTGCCGACGAGCGTGACGCGTGCTGCTTGAAGGGCCCTGACGGGCCAGTGGTCCTGGATCTGGCCGATGCCGATGGTCGGCGGCTCGACGAGGGAGCCGAGGGGGTATGCGCCGTCGCGTCCGATGCGCCAGGCAACGATGTCGGACACCTCGTGCTCGGGAAAGCATTCCTTCGCATCCGGTGCGTAGGTCAGGGCGAGGTACGGATTGGGGCCGGGGTTCTTGTATCCGCTGGTGAGGTGCTCTTGGAACATGGACGGGGGTATGCCCGTGCCGAGTCTGCCGCTCAGTTGGCGCCAGTAGAGATGGAGCACGGGAGCTACGCGGTACCAGCAGCCGGACAGGTGAACGTCGCCGCTGGCCGCGAGCAGGGCCGGGCCCGGTGAGGCGTCGACGGGGAGGATCACGCGGTCGGGGCCGGAGATTCCACGGATGACGGTCAGATCCTCATGGTTGCCGCGCAAGGTCATCAGCCCCCAGGGGCCGGCCTGGCGGATGGTGGCTGCGGCGCCATGGGGGACGAGGATCAGCATGAAGGCTCCTTCCCGGTGTCTTGCTGGTCCCGTGCCGTATCAGGCGGAGTCGCCAGGCTGCTGTGGGTGGACTCCTTGGCGGGAGGGCGGGTGAGGAAGTGGTCGAAGCGGTCGTCCTCGACGATGCCGCGGTCGGTCATCTGCATGATGGCCCCGTGCTTCATCAGCGCGTACTCCACTTTCCATGCCGCGGCCTTCAGGAGCAGGTCGACCGGGGACTGTCGGCCGGTCCATAGCGAGTCGGCACGCAGGAGGCACAGGGTGCGGTCGCCGTTGACATGCCAGCGTGACTGCGTCCACTCGGCCGGCTCGGGAACCGGGTCAAGAGGGAAGATGTGCGGCGGCACCATGGGATAGGCCTGCCGGTAGACCATGAGGACGTGGAGCCCCGTGGGTCCTGTCCAGTCAGTGAGGTGCGCGGGCTGGGGCCGGTCGAACGGCCACAGCGGCAGGATGCCGTGCCAGCTCCCGGCACCTTCAGCGTTATAGACGAGGTCGGGGAAGGCGGCGGTGATCTCGCGCTGGTCCCGTTCGAAACGGCGTGGCTCGGCGGCCCACCACGTGAGGGGGGCTGGCTGGGCGGGCGTGTGCGGACCGGTCGTGGCCGTCATCCCTGAGGTGCGTCCTTGATCGGCCGGGGGGCGATGAGGGCGGGCGCGCCGGTGATCAGGGCCGGGGCTCCGGTGATAGGTCTTGCGGGCTTTGGCGGGGCGGGGAAGGAATCGCCCAGGAGCTCCTGCCACAGGCGGAGAGCCTGATCGGTGTGACCGGCCGCAGCGGCGGCGCAGGCCCGGTCGGCGAGCTCGGCGGCTTCGGCGAGCGCGGTCTGCAGACCGTCGTAGTCGAGGTCAGGCTGGATCTCACCGCACAGGCCGGCCGGGTCCTTCACGCCCTCGTTGACGCGTGCTGCCGCGGCGGTGAAGAAGGTACGCAGTGCGCTGGGGCGGTTGCCGGACGTGGGCATGCAGTCGAGAGCGAGGACTTCGATAACGAGTGACTTGACCCGTCCTGTGACCGCAAGGTCGTGACGCCACTGCTTCAGGACGCGGACCAGTGGGCGAAAGTGCTCCCAGTCCCGCTGCCGGTCAGCCACGAGGTCGATCAGGTGCTCAGGGTCGGCGGGCACCCAGGTCTGGGTGAGCTTCTCGGGGATGAGAAGGGCGCCATCGGCCTGCCGGAGGGCCGGCATCACGTCGACGGTGAACGCGTTCTCGTCGTCGGGGTCGTCGAGAAAACACTTGACCGCATGGTTCCTCGGCAGTGCCAGCCGGACTTCGTTGCCGTGGCTGCCGTTGGTCTTGCCCAACAGCCGGTTGACCTGGCTGCGGGCGTGATCCAGGGCATGCTCGGCGCTGAGGCCGGCGGTGCCCCAGCCGGGGTGCTGGGAGGCGTCGTAGACGGCGATGACGTCGACGTCGTTGATGGGCTTGAGCTGGGTGCTGCGGCGCAGCGAGCCCGAGCCGAACGCCTCGGTGACGTCGGACTCGCTGCCCAGCGCCTTCTTGAACAGGTCGCGTCGATCCCGGGCGAGCCTGGTCTGGTCGATGTCCTCATTGATGCTCTTCTGGAAGTCGTCGAACGCCTCGTCGATCCGCATCGTGCCTCCTCGATCTTGCGCGTTCAGCCCTGATCCCACACCGAGCTCGGCCGCCTGGTGGGGCAGGCTTCGTCCGCGTTCGGGAGGCATTAGGCCGCTCCCGTTCAGCGTAGGCGTCGCCACTGACAACGCCCCCAAGAAGGGATGAGCCCCGCTTCAAAGGGCAGCAAGGAACCGCAAGCGAGCGGGTGTCGACGTACGCCTCAACGTGGCCAGTGAGGTACATAGATACGTCCCCAACCGGTAGATGGGGAGTGAGCCTGGCAAGAAACCTGCCACGAGTCGATCACGAGGTCTGAGTCGTCCGGCTCCAGCACACGGTTCATAGATGAAGGGCCTGGGGCCGTGCGACGGCCCTATCGTTCAGTGCCCTGCGCCTCTATGCGCGGTGCTGTGCCGCCGGTTCGGGACACACCGAGGTACTGCTCCAGAGCCTGCTTGACCACTTCGTACGGTGAGCAGTCCTGCCGATCTGCTTCAGCACGCAGCCACTCCTCAAGCTCAGCTGGGAGGTACTTAGAGCGGTTGGCCAGATTTTCGAGCTTGGTCACCCAGCGGCAGTTATCTGGGCTGTAGCCGCGGTCATTGTCCTTGCGGTCGATCTCCTTGCCGTCGGCGTAGCCGTTGGCAATGGCCCAGGCGCGGAAGGCTGCGAAGTTCTGCCATTCGTCGCAGACGGTGATGCCGCGGCCGATGTAGCGGTGGGCGCTGCGGGTGTTGGGGCTGGAGCAGCGAAAGCGCATACCGGTCCAGATTCCATAGAGCCGTGATGCATGCTGGCCGTGTGTAGTCGTCCGCTCGCGCCCCAGGCAGCCGCAGCTCTTCGTCCGGCCACTGCGCAGGTTACCCAGGCGCACTTCCTTGGTGGTCTCGTCGTTGCACGCGCACTTCACCAAAACGAAGCTGGCGCGGGTTCCGGACCTTGTCTTGCGTACGCCCAGCAACTCGACGACGGTCAGCCGCTCGTACACATCGCCCACCCGCGTCGGCGGCTGCGCGGCGGTTGCACTCATGAGGTGCCACCGGCGGGACGGCCGCTGGCGCGCGCAGCCAGAAGGGCGCGTCGGATCACGGTGTAGGTGTCTGTGCCGTCCGCTGCCGCGCGCTCCTCAAGGGCTGCGTGTAAGGGCTCGGGAAGATAGCGGCTGCGATTCATCAGGTTTTCCAGGTCCGTCACCCACCGACAGTTGTCTGGACTGTAGCCGCGGTCGTTGTTGATCCGGTCGATGGCGAGCCCTTCGGCGTAGCCGTTTGCCTGGGCCCACACGGCGAAGGCGAGGAAGTTGTGCCACTCGGCGCAGACCGTGATGCCGCGTCCGCCGTACCGGGGGTACTTTTCGGACTTCGGATTCGAGCACCGCTCGCGCATGTTGGTCCACACGGAGTGGAGACGGGTGCGGGACTGGCCATGGAAGCGGTAGCGCTTGTAGTGCTGGACCTGGCCGTTCCAGACGCGCGTGACCGTGATGCGTTCCTCGGGGTCGACGTCGACGCCGGCGTAGCAGTAGCCGCATGGAGTGACGGCTCGGCGTTCCAGGTCGTCCTCGCGCACATCCGATTCTCGGGCGCAGTTCCGGCAGCGTAGCGGCACGAAGTATCGGTTGCGGGCCGAGAGCTGGCCGCTGCGGCCAGGTACCTGCTTGGCGAACGAGGGTCCGGTGACACTGTAGATGCCGAGCTCGGTGCCGGTCGGCAGGTCTTCTCGTTTCCGGGCAGGCACAGGGTGTTCCTTCCAGACGTGCAGGCAAGCTGCATCATGCCGTGAGCCACTGACAGCAGGAGCAACACGCAGCGGGTCGGCTGCCTGGCCTCTCAAAGACGGGAAATGACGAGCCATCATGGTGTCGTAGGGGCATCGCAGCGTGATGGGGGGTGCGTCCCACTCTGCACCCCCTGTCTCGGGGCTGGCTGTCTACCGGTTGGCCTTCTCTGTACAGGTGAGGACGTTCGCTCGTACCGGGCAGGGGGAAACCGCGTACGCCGGCACGTGGCCGTGGACGGGGTTCGGATGCCGGCTGGGCATCCGGGGGTCCGGTAGCACGGCCACCTTGGGGTGCCCTGCACCCTCAGACCGACTACGAACGATCCGAAACTCCACGAACGCCACGGCCACGGAGGCAGCCGCTCGGCCGGACCAGCTCAACCCAAACCGCACACCAAACTGACCAGTCCGGGCCAGACCACACGCCTGTGATCACAAACACCGCTCCTGGACAGCGCCGCCCTCGCCGACCTCGGGCTGGAGTGGGCGGAGGAGATGGGCCCGGCACTTCAGGCTACTTCCCCCGTCCGATACACGGCACCTGGATCGTGCACCTTCATGAGCCCGTGCTCGCGGGTGTATCCGCCGTCGATCAGGTACACCTTCAAGTCCCGGTCGTATCGGGCCTTCGGGGCGGCGGATGCGGGGAGGGGGATGAGGTAGTCCCCGGCGAGGAGCCGTCCGGCCCGGCCGGACGCTTGGTCGAGCGCCTTGGCGTAGGCGGTGCGGTCCTCGGCGAGCACGGCCTCAGTCCCGTCAAAGAGTTCGTCGAACCTCTCGGCCAGGGCGTCTCGCGAGTCGAAGGGGTACGAGAAATCGAGGAACGTGCTGGCGAACTCGTTGCGGAAGTAGAGCACTCCGTCCCGCCACGTCTGGCCCCACGGGGTGGCGTAGATGGTGTTCAGCCACCCCGTGATCTCGTTCTCGTCGACCTCCTTCCCGTCATGGGCGGTGAGGATGCGCCACGCGGATTCGGTGGGGGCCTGGGGATAGATGCCGTCAGCGAACCACTGACCGGGGTCATTGCGGCGCGGCGTGTACTGGGGGCCGTGAATGATCACGTCGGCTGGAGGGCGAGCGGCTACCCGGTTCGCGCGGCCGAACCGCTGGGCGAGCGCTTCGAGGTCGGCGGCCGCGGTGAACAGGACGTCGAAATCAACGTCCATGCTGACCTCGAGTACCTGCGTGGAGATGACCAGGCCGGGCAGCCGGGTACCGGCGCGGGTGCGGTCGACGCCGTACCTGCCAGTGATGTGCTGCTCGATGAGCGTGCGGTCCCCTCGCTTGTACCGAGAATGCAGCATGCTCGCCGCGTCGGGACCGTACAAGGCGCGGGCGATGGGGGCGAGCTGGGTGTAGAGCTGCTGTGCGTGCTTGATGTTGTTGGCGATGGCGAGGACGGATTCACCGGCCTGTAGCCGGTCGCGGATCTCGGCGACGGCTGCCGGTGCAGTGATGTGGTGCTCGCGGGTACGGATCCGGTGCCGCGGGGGCGGGTTGCTGTCGGCGTCGCCCGTGCGCGTCACCGGTCCGGTAAGGGTGTCGGCGATGAGCTCGGCGAGTGCGTCCGGCAGCGTGGCCGACAAGACAGCGAAGCGGCCGCCGAGCCGCTCCAGCAGGCCCATCATGGCGAGGATGTAGCCGAGGCGCTTGGTGTCGTAGGCGTGCAGCTCGTCCATGATGAAAACCGAGTTCGCCGCGTCCAGCAGCAGCGAGGCATGAGACGGCCCGACGAGCGAGGCGCGTAGGAGCTGGTACGGGGTGGTGATCCTGACCGTCTCCCGGAACAGCCGGGTTGCCGCCTCCCGGGCCACCGCCTTACGCGCCGCCGTCACCCGCTCCTCGTCGCCGTCCTCCGGGCACGAAGCGTTCGCCAGGTGGTAGGCGGCCGCTCGCCCGTGGGCGACGCCGACCAAGTCCATGCTGCCCAGCTCCTTCGCGGTACGGTCGGCGTTCGTGTTGATGCTCGCCAGGTACGGCAGTGTGTAGAACACCCGCGGCACGCCCATGCCCGCGGTCGCCATGGCGGCCGTCTGGGTACAGGCCCACAGCCAGGATGCTTCGGTCTTTCCGCTGCCGGTCCTCGATCTGAGCAACAGATGCCCGTCCACGTCGGCGGCCCGCTGCTGGTGCGGGCGCAGCTCGAAGCCCTTCGCCCGGATGCCCTGCTCCAGCCCGTCCGCGAACGCAGGCCCCATCGGCTGAGTCAAGACCAGCGGGGCATACGCCGAGGACAGGTGATCGGCCATCGTGACGGCGCCCTGCAGCAGCACCGCGGCCAGGCCCTCACCGTCCGCGGCCGGGTACTCCCACCGGTCGAGCAATGCGCCCAGCTCCGCATGCGCTTGGCCGACCCAGTCCTCGCCGGCACTCATCGGCTTCACTGGAAGCCCGGCCCGCTCAGCCGTCTCGTACAGCCACACGGCCAGCGCCTCGGCCGTAGCCGTGTCGACCGGATCGAACCTGGCCCGCCACTCCCGCAACGGAGCCAACCCGTACAGAGCAGCAAGCGAACGCGGCGAGTTCGTCAACGGCCGATGATGCGTCGCAACCCCCACCGCCACCCACCCGCGCAGCACCTCATCCGCCACCAGCCCCAGGAACCCGAGGCTCAGCACCTCATGCCGCTCCCCCCACACCGGGCCACCCGTAAGCATCCGCTGGAAACCGTCCGGGATCTTCCCCGCATCATGCAGAAGATCCGCTAACCGCACCGCCGACCAGAATCCCGGCACCACCTCGGCCGTCGCGGCTATCCGGCCCGTACGCACCTCGACCAATCCGGCCGTGTCCAGCGCCGCAGTTAGATGCGCCGTCAAACGTTCCGGCGCCCGGCCACCCCGGGCACTCTTCGCCATAACCTCGTAAAGCACAGTTTCCCTCCCTCTACCTGCTGGTTGTGAGCCCTTCGGGGGTTATGACGACCTGCGCGTAGTCCGCCTCGCCGACCCGGCGTTCTTGTTGTGATCCCTTCTGGGGCGATGACGACTGCCGTCGAGGTCGAAGCGATGCTCGAGGTACGAGTTGCGATCCCTTCTGGGGCGATGACGACGGGCTTCTTTACGTGGTCCGCAGGATGGCCCGGCAGTGTTGCGATCCCTTCTGGGGTGATGACGACTCTCGCCGCCGACCCCTTCCAACTCTCCGCAATCGAGTTGCGATCCCTTTTGGGGTGATGACGACCCTCCGCACCCTGGAGACGTGGCACGTCACGCAGCTGTTGCGATCCCCTGTGGGGCGATGACGACCACCCTGGTGGTGCCGCCGTTCCTGGCGGAGATGCTGTTGCGATCCCTTCTGGGGTGATGACGACTCTCGCCGCCGACCCCTTCCAACTCTCCGCAATCGAGTTGCGATCCCTTTTGGGGTGATGACGACAGGCCACACCGGCTACCTCATGCGGCTCTACAACGTGTTGTGATCCCTACTGGGGAGATGACGGCGGACCTGGAGCAGCAGGCGCAGGGCTTCGTAACGTTGTTGCGATCCCCTCTGGGTGATCACGACGCCCGCGTCACCGTCGCGACTGAGCAGGAACCCGGTTGCGATCCAATCTGGGGTGATGACGGCTACGCCGCCGACCAGCTCGTCAGCAGCGGCTACATGTTGCGATCCCTATATGGGGCCATGACGACCACCCTTCTTCACCAGCTTGTTCACCGTGGACGGATGTTGCGACCCCCTTCTGGGGCGATGACGACGCCGGACCCCGAGGACACGCACTGCTCCCACCCGGGGTTGCGATCCCTTTTTGGGGTGATGATGACCCTGCGTCTGCTGCTTCACCCGCGTCACGAGCTGATGTTGCGATCCCTTCTGGGGCGATGACGACGCAGTGCCACGCGATCGTCTGGGCCGTCGCCCAGTAGTTGTGATCCCCTCTGGGGCGATGACCACCTCCGCCGCCCGTGGATCCGCGAAGCCGCCTGACGCCGTTGTAATCCCTTCTGGGGCGATGACGACGAGCAGGGGCCGACCGGCCCGGCCGGGCAGTCGTGGTTGCGATCCCTGCTGAGGCGATGACGACTCGTCTGCTGGTGCTGCGTCCGTAGACTCCGCCATGTGTTGTGACCCCTTTCTGGGGCGATGACGACTGGCACTGGTCACGGGAACCGCCGCGGACCATGTAGTTGCTATCCCTTTCTGGGGGGATGACGACGGGACGGTTGAGGGCACCACCACCGCGTCGCGCACGTTGTTGCGATCCCTTCGGGGCGATGACGACGCCGGTCGAGGCCATCACCCTGTTCCTCTCCAGCATGTCGCGATCCCTCCTGGGGCGATGACGACCGACGGTGAAGCCCCTGGTGGGGGCGTGTCCGCGGGCCTGGCGGGTGCTCGTCATTGCAGCGGTGCGGCGGTCGTGCAACGTCCCTGATCAGGGGCTTGATGTTGTAGCGGGGTGGGTGTGTGGCAGGAGAGTGATGGCTTGCCCGTCGGGTGTGCTGTGGCTGTCGGGGACGATGGCGGTGGCGGTGCCGGTAGAGTCGTGCCGGTACGCGCCCCATACGGTTCGGCCTCTGTCCAGACGGATCGCGGTGGGTAGGCGTAGTGCGGTTCCGGCGGCACGGGCGTGGTCGGGGATGATGGCGCCTCGCTGCTCGCCAGCACTCTCCTCAAGGTCGACCATGTCGAGGCTGATGCCTATGAGGTCTTGGCTGCGGCCGAGGCGTAGGGGCCAGACGGGGCGGCGCAGGATGGTGTGCCAGCGCTCGGGGTCGTCGCTGATCCAGACCGTCAGGGTAGTGAAGGCCAGAAATTCGCGATCTTTGGGCAGGGGTGTGGTGGGCCTGCCTCTGGCGTCGAGCGGGTGGTAGGTCTCCAGGTCGATGCCGGTCCCGCGGGCGTGGAATGCGGCAGCGAACTGGAAGGTTGCGGGTACGTGTTGCCAGCCTCCGGCGGCGGCGGCGAGCATGCCGCCGATGGTGGACGGCGGGGGGCACGGTAGGCCGACTTGTACGCCGGAGTAGAGCGGGTTACGGAAGCTGGCGACGGGGGCCGTGATGGTGGCCTGCAGTGAGGGCACCGTGCTCATGCCTGGGTTCATGCCTTGGCGTCCTCGAACCAGTCGTCATGCTGGCCGCCTTCGATCTCCTGGGCGAGGCCGTTGAGGATGGTGCGCGGGTGGTCGATGAACACGGTCCCGGCGGTGATCAGCTCGTCGAGGTCGCGGCGTACACGGTCGCGCTGGTCGCCGAGAAAGCCGGGCGCCCACCCGATCCTGACTGGGCCGTCGAGCTCATCCCGCCAGGCGGCGAGCTCCTCGCGGAGGGTGTCGGTGGCGAAAGCGGGCTTCCCGTCCTTGTTGGTCAGGATGCGAGTGAAGGGGTTGACGCCGCCCTTCATGGGGGCGAGGAGAACCAGGGCGGGCGTGCGGTCGCCGTAGTGAGAGGCGGGCTTGGCGCCGCCGCGCAGGACAGCGAGGGTGCGCAGGACGAGAGCAGCACGGCGGCGGCGTTCGGCAATGTCGAGGACGAGCGAGGTCGTGCCGCGGAAGGTGGCGGTGGTGGCGTCGTTCTCGGCGGCTTCCTCGGCGGCCTTGGCGTAGAGGGCGATGCGGATGCCCTGCCCGTCGGTCTCGAAGGTGCCGACGCGGGGAAGATCGAGGGCGATGTCGCCCGCGCACACGGCGGTGTAGAACTCGTGCTCGTGGATGACGGGGTTTTCCCCGGCGGTGAACCCGCGGCTCATGGTGCCGAAGTCGGAGGCGGGGCGCTGCGGGGTGACGCTGACGAATGTGCCGGTCGCGAGGACTGTGTCACGCTGGCAGGAGATGTCTGATCCCTTGATGGCGACCATGTAGCCGAACAGGTCGTCGTCGGCGTACAGGTCGGGGCGTCCCTTGGTATACGCCTGTTGTTTCTTCCCTGAGCCTTCGCGGATGACCGGGGAGACGGGCTCACCGGTGGGGAAGCTGTCACGGAGCCAGCGGCGTACGGCCTGGGGCGAGATGTACGGGTAGGTGTCGCGGCCTACCAGCATCTTCTTGACCATGCCGATGTTGTCCTGCCCGCGGCCGTTGTTGGGGGCCCCGGCGTTGATGTCGAGGGCGAGCTTTCCGGCGAGGTAGGTCACGGGGTGTCCCCTTCCAGGGCGGCGGTGTCGGCAGGGTCGATGTGGTCGGGGTCGAAGTCCTCGGCTGCGGCGGCCGCGTCCTTCGGCTGCCAGCCGCGGCGGTGGAGTTCGGCGAGAGTCGACGTCAGGAGGTACTGCCGGTAGAACCAGGCGTTACCGTCCTGCGTTGGGGAGAACAGCAGCTCGAACCCGGTCTCGGTGATCAGCGGCGCGCCGTTCTCGGGCCGGGTGAGAACCCACTCGACGGCGTGGCGCTGTAGCCAGTTGCGCAGGTCGGCGCCGCGGCCTGGGCGGAAGAGGGCATGGAAGCCGGTGAGCTTGCCCCCGGTGTCGTCGGGCTTGAACAGTGCGGCGACCCGGGCGGCGGTCGCGCGGATCTCGGCGAGATCCTTTTCTTCCATGTGCATCACCTCGTGCAGGTACGAGCCGATCAGTTCGGCTACGGGTGGGGACTCGGGCGCCGGCGCTCTCGTGGCCTCGGTGCGCCCGGTCAGGTAGGAGGTCAGGACGTCGGGGATGCTGTGGGGCCGGTGGAACAGGCGCCATGCGAGGTTGTCGGCACCGCTGCCCTTGTCGGTGCGGCAGGCGCGCAGCAGGCAGGCGAAGCCGGTACGCCGGGCGGGAAGGCGCACGGTCGTGCGCAGCCACTCGGCGAGTGGCTGATCGACGGCGTGGGTTTCGAGGGTCTGGCTCTGGTTGTTGTTGCTGAATACCAGCAGCTCGACACCTGCTGTGAGGCGGTGCTCGTATCCGCGGAGTGCGGCGAGGGCGGCGGCTTCGGGTTTTGGGCTGGTCGGCTTGGCGCCAGCCGTGATGAGGAGCTCGTTGCGGTGGACCTGCTTGCGGGTGGCATGGGCGGCGAGCCGCTCATCCCAGGTGTGCAGGGCGGTTGATGGTCCGCCGGTCAGGTGACATCCGTACGGCAGGGCATAGAAGGAGCAGACGCAGGGCCAGCACAGGGCCAGCCCCGAGTGCCCGCGCGGGGTGGCGTTTCGGTGCTCCACGGACATGGTCAGGACGATGTCCGTCTTCCCGTAGAACCCGACCGCCGGGGCGGGGCACAGAGCGCACGGCACGCCCGGCCAGGTGTCCGGGGCGGGGGCGGTTCGCCATTCCCGTACGGCCTGGGTGATCTCGTCGTTCGGCCGCTTCTTGTTGCTGGGGTGCAGCATCTTGCTGTTGGGCCACAGGCTGTGTCCGCACTTGAGGAGGAACCCGGCCTCGGCCTTGGTGTCCCGTACGAGGGCGGCGTGTACGGCGGCGTCGGTGAGCTTGTCCACGGCGCTGGTGAACGCGGTTCCGGTGACCTTGTCCGGGTGCGGGACTCCGGCGAACGAGGCGAGCGTGAACGCGCCGACTCGCTGCAGGGGGTGCGGGGTCAGCCTCAACGCACATTGCTCTGCGGGTAGATCGGGGCCGCCGGCACGTGTTGCGGTGAAGGGCTTGGTCGTCATGCGATCACCCATCCGAACCCGGCGCCGGTCTGCTGGCCGAGCCCCGCGGACCACAGTGCGGCGAGTGCGGCGGGGCTGCCGGTCAGCTCAATCTCGACCGGGGCGCCGGTCCGCTGGCCGGAGTGGCCTTGGCCGGTTACACGGAACGAGCGCTGTGGTCCAAACCAGGTGATGCCCGTCAGCGCGATGTCCGCCGGCTGACCGAAGGTCTCAGCACGCCGGTTGAGATTCCGTTCGAGCGCCACCGGGTACGCGGCATCAGTCGGCAACAAAGCTGGCAACGGGCTATGTCCGGCGCTGCCTTCCGGCCGCTGGTAATTGGCAAGGAACACTGGGGTCGCGGTGCGCAGCCGGGCCCGGCCGTCGGCGAAGGCGGGCGGCTGGTGAACGGTCACGCTCTGGACGTTGAAGGCGACCCCGCCCCAGTCCTGGACCTGGTGGGCGGGGCTGATGAAGTCGACGGCCAGAGCTTGAACCAGCTCGGGCACGGGGCTGCCGAACTCGACGAACCCGCGCCCGCCCGCCGCGTACTTCCCGCGGATACGGCGCGCCTGGGGAAACATGGGGGCGCTGTGCCCGAAGGGGGCCATCCCGTACGGGCCCCATCCGTTCTCGTGGATCTTCTCGGCCAGGGCCGGGGCGGACCGGCGCAGGGCGTCGTAGACGACGCCGCGGCCAGGTGCGAGGACATTGCCCCACGGAATGTCACGGGCCCGGGTGCTGATCTCCATGCGCAGGCGCACGTGCCCCCCCTTCGTGATGGAAAAGTGCAGGTCAGGGCAAGCCAACAAGTCCCGAAATAACGGATGTTGACCGGCCTCAGATCAACGTACAGTCCACCACTGACAACAGCCTGTGGCAGCAGAACACCCAAGCCCGTAGGCACGCGCGACCACGGGAAAGCCGAGATGATCACGGTTGTGGGTGATGGGCCAGGCGGCTGGCCCCGCCCCCGGGCATTACCGTGCCTTCAGGCACGGCCGAAATCTCCGCGAACCCGTACTTGTCGCTGCCGGGGCCGTGACCCTGCTCTACCTCCTGCTCGGCTCGGGCGGGAGCGGGGGGCCGACGGCCCGCTGAGATCGGCGAGCCATCCATCGCGCGAGGGGCCGAGCCGCCGAGGCGGCCCTGCCCCTCGCGTACTCCGTCCGAGCAGGGCTGTCAGTCCCCGTTGATATACGTACGCCATGACCGTCTTCAGTGACTCCAACCGCCGCAGCGAGGCCGCCAAGGCCAAGCACACTGCCGCCATACAGGCGGCCGGGTACGAGCCGCTGGAGCCCTACCCCGGCAGCGGGAAGCCGTGGCGCTGCCGACACCTCGCCTGCGGGAACATCGTCACCCCGAGACCCGCGTACATCAGTGACGGCAGGGTCGGGTGCACGGAGTGTGCCAAGGAAAGCCGCCGGGCCATCTTCCAGGAGCGCGCCGGCGGAGCCGATCGAGCTGAGGCCGACATGCGGTCGGTCGGTCTGGAGCCGCTGACGCCGTACCTCAACAGCCAGACACCGTGGCGCTACCGCTGCACCCGATGCGGGGAGGTCGGCGCACAGCGGCTGTCCTACGTCCGCCAACTGATCAAGGCTGATGCGACATCGGGCTGCGCCGCCTGCAACCGCAAGGCCCGCGGGGAGCAGCAGCGCAAGGCCAACGCCGCGCGGACCGAGGCCATGATGCGCGCGGTCGGGTACGAGCCCTTGGAACCCTATGACTCCGCTGCAGCGCCGTGGCGGTGCCGCCACGCGGCCTGCGGTGAAGAGGTCGAGGTGAGGGCCTCCAGCGTCCGGCAGGGCTATGACCCCTGCCCCGTCTGCCGGGCCGAGGGATACAAGCAGCGGGGCGCTGCCCGCCGCCTCGACGCCGAGGAAGCCGGCGCTCTCATGCGCGCGAACGGATTCGAACCGCTGGAGTCGTACCCCGGAACCTCGGTCGGTTGGCACTGCCGCTGCACCACGTGCGGGAAGGAGTCCAGGCCCCTGTACTCCGGTGTCAAGGGCCGGGGGTACGGATGCGGACACTGCGCGGGAAGCGCACCGCTGGACCCTGAGGCGTGCGCTGCTGAGATGCGCGCACACGGCTTCGAGCCGCTGGAGCCCTACCCCGGCAGCGACAAGCGGTGGCTGTGCCGCTGTCCCGATGGTCACCAGGTGCACCAGCGGCTGACCGGCGTCCGCAAGGGCAAGGGGTGCCGCATGTGCGCCACCTTCGGTATCGACCTGGCCGGGCCGGCGAAGCTCTACGTGATCACTCACCAGGAGTGGAACGCGGTCAAGGTCGGCATCGGCGCATGCACCGGCTACACATCGCGTCTCGTCCAGCACGAGCGCAAAGGGTGGGAGCTGCACCGGGCCTTCGACTTCACCACGGGCGCCGCCGCCTACGACATCGAGCAGGCCGTGTTGCGCCGCCTACGGGAGGCCGGACTCTGCCCCTTCGTCCCTCCGACCGTCATGCCGAACGGCTGGAGCGAAACGTGCTGCGCCGACCGCATCACCGCGGCCGAGGTGTGGGCCATGGTCGAAGAGGAAATCCGCCACGCACAAGACCCCTACGTGTCCCGGGACGGTGACCGGCCCCGCGCTGCCTGCCTGTTCGACCCCGAAGCCGCCGCAGTCGAGATGCGCGCCAGCGGATACGAGCCGCTCGTGCCCTACCCGGGCCGCACCAATGCGACCTGGCCTTCACGGTGCACCACCTGCGGGCACAAAGGCCGCCCCACCTTCAACGCCGTGCGCAATGGAGGCCAGCGTTGTCGGGTCTGCCGGACGCGAGAGACCCAGGCCAAGCGTGCCGCCGCGAACGCGCCCAAAGCTGGCGAAGTGATGCGCGCTGCCGGTCTCGAACCGCTGGATCCCTACCCCGGCAGCGGAAGGCCGTGGCGGTGCCGCTGCACCGGATGCGGTCGCGAGACCACCCCCACGTACTCCAACGTCAACAGCGGTTCAGGCGGCTGCCGGTTCTGCGCCTTCAACTCGGTGAACGACGAACAGGCCTCCGCCGAGATGCGCGCCGGCCGGTTCGAGCCGCTGGAGCCCTACCCGGGCCGTACTACGGACAGGTGGCGCTGTCGGTGCTCCTGCGGGAACGAGGTCATGATGCGACTGTCCTGCGTCCGGTCAGGAACGAGCGGCTGCAAAAAGTGCCCCCGGGGCGGTGGCAGAACCGACCCCGCGACGGCCGCCAACGAAGCGCGGGCGGCCGGATACGAGCCGCTGGAGCCCTACCCCGGGAAGACCACCGACCGGTGGCGCTGCTGTTGCGCATGCGGGGCGGAAGCCATGCTGACCCTGACCAGCATCAGACGAGGCCGTATCGCGTGCGGGAGGTGCTCCCCCCGTGCGGCTCGGCAAACGCCTTCTACCAGGCAAGCGGCCACTGGAACGACATAGCCGATTCGCCCCCGCGGGAAAGGATTACCTCCGAACCGGGTACGACCCCGACGGCGGCGACGGCGGTTGCGGCTCCCGGAGCGTTCGCTCGCGTTGGCCAGGGGCGCGCATCCGGCTGCCGTCGGCCAACCGGCGGGTGCCCGACAACGTCTTCGCCGGGCAGCCGGGCAACCCGCTCTCGCGGCCGAGGCCAACGCATGGTGCTGCTCGCGGAGACCTCACAACGATCCTGCAGGCAGCGCGCCATGCGGGCACAGACGCCACGCCATTGCCCGTTTCGGACGTCCGCACGCCCTTCGCCGACTGGCTCACCCGTCCGGCATCCTGAGGAGGCGAGCGGGTGCCCGATCCCATGCGCTATTGACGACGGACCCTACTCCGCATCGACATCTTCGAGGAAGAAGACTGTCGGCGCGAAGCAGACTTCAAGCGTAGCTACCGCAGCTGAAGCGACGGTTGGTTCGGGCTGTCCACCAAGCCCTACGCGTCCTCGTCCGGAGCCTTCGCGAGCTGGTCCAGTACAGAAGCCGCGTAGCCGAGCCAGGTGTGCTGGGGCAGACGTCCGCGTGCACCGAGTGAGATCTCCTCATCATCGGCCCATCCGCGTACGACGCCCTCGGGAATGAGGCTGTCGTCGCCGAGGAAACTCGCCATGCCGACAGCGTGGAGCTGGTACGAGGCCAGGACTCGAGCGTCCAACGGGCCGTTTGCCCTGACCTCGATTCCCGCCTTCCGCGCCCATTGGCGAGCCGCCTGGGTCAGCTCCCGATCTACCCGGCCTCGCGAGACCGCACGGGACGCATCTTGTCGGCATCCGCAGCTCTTGGTGTTCCCGCGAGTGACCTCGGCCTGCGGAAGCCCAGTGACGGCCGTCTTGCACCTGCACTGGTAGTCCCGCAGCGATCCGGCTCGCTTCTTCGGATTGGGGTACGGGGGGCTCACCGGTGTCAGCCAGCTGTCCGCATGTGGCTCGGTGACCTTCAGTTGCCGTGGTGCGGCGGCCGCTTTCGAGGCCTTGGGAAACTGGCGGGGGCGGTATGGCATCCCTAGCAGAGCCTTCTCCACATCGGCCGCCGCTGTCTCCGTGCCGTGCTCCAGATAGCTGGCGAGGCCGGGCAGGGGGTGCAGGGCGAGCTGGTGAACGCGCAGCAGGACTGCTGCGGCTACCTTCCACGCGCTCCAGCCTGAGCCGACAACGACATCGTGAGGTCCAACCGGGTCAAGGTCTTCGCGGACCCTGATCACCGTCTGGCCGGCGGCGGCAAGACGCTCGGTCTTCAGGCGGTCGTCGGCTGCGCGGTCGCGCCAGGACTCAGGGCCGTGGGTCTTCCAACCGTCGAACTCCACAACGAGTTGCAATGCCTCTTCCCACATGTCGACCCGCACGCCGCGGTACCGCTTGCCGGGCGCTGGGTCGAGTGGAATCGGCGCCTCGAGCTCCAAGGCGGGCAGGTGAGTGCGCAGCTCGTGGTAGAGCGCCAGCGCCTTGGCGGAGACGTTCTTGCTGCACTTCAGACAGCCGGACCGCAGCGCTTTCGCGGTGCGGCGGTTGGGCGGTGCCTGCCAGTCCTCATGCTCCCCTTGTGACGACGTACAGCGCCACGTCACCTCGATCTTGGACCCGACGGTGGTGTTGTGCGCATTCCTGCCCGCCGGGCCACGCACCCATTGCTCCGCGAGCTCTGGATACCACGCAGCCAGGCTGTTGGAGGCGTCGGCTTGGTCGGAATTGCAGACCGGGCAGCCGTTGATCCCAGCCGCCGGTTTCCCGTTCCCGCTCCGCTGGCCGGTGCGGCTCTTGGTTGGCTGCTTCCAAATATGGGTCGCCCAATACCATTCTCCGGTTCCAGGCCGAACGGCAGGAACCTGATGCCACCAGATCACCGGCCTGTTGTTGCCATAGCTGATCTCCTCTGGCGCTCCAGAGTCGGGGTGGAGCTCAGCGGCCAGCGCGGAAACGGCCGCCACAGATCGCTCGAGGGCGGGTCGCTCTCCCGGCCGCGGGGCCGCGCCGGAGCACTTCCAGCACATGCTGGGCCGGTCGGTGCGGCTGCGGTCCTTCGGCGGAGCCGTCCACGAGCCGTGTCCCGGTTCCACAGTGCAGCGCCATCTTCTGCCGGTCGCATCCCGCACGCCCACGCGCGCTGCATCCGCCGTGTCTGCCCACTGGTTCTTCAGCACCATGACGTCGGCTACAGACAGCTCACGCGGATCAGGGACAGCCTGCACGGCACTGAGGATGTTGTCCCGGAGTTCCCGGTTGACAGCGTTCTGCTTCTCGATCTTCGCGCGTACCTGTTCCAGCGAAGCGGCGACCTCAGCACGCCACTGCTGCGTGAGCTCCTGCCAGAACTTCTTCTGACGCTCGTACTGATCTGCGCGGCACAGACCGACGAGCGGCTCCGGAAGAACAAGCGCCCCCGTGCGTGGCGGCTCAACGGCTGAAGTAGCCCTGGGTTTCGGCGAGGAGTCGGCGGTCATGCGCCGATGATGGCGTACAGCACTGACACCCTCGCTCGATGCGACAGCAGCATCCGCCGAGGACTGGGCCCCTACGCAGCCGCCGTCGCCATCCGGAAGCGCCCGTGAGCCTTGCCTCATGGGCTTGGCTACCTGAGACACCCTTGCTCTGGAGAAGCTGACTGTTGATCCATCCACTGCCAAGCAGAGGAATGTAATCAGATCCGCGTAGCCCTGCGACACACCGAGACGTGCCAGTCCTTCGCCCGCATCGACCGCGACATCGTGATCATTCACGAACGCGTCGAGGAACTCGTCGAGATCGTCGCAGACCCCCTTGCCCTACCCATCCGTCAGACGCGTGAACAGCACGAACTCGAACGGCTCCGCGCGGGCATCGAAGAACACGAGCACGGAGCCCAGCAATGACCGACCTCCCACTCGACGACGAGCACAGGAAGCCCACGCCAGAAGCGCGGGTACGCCGTAACCGGGAGGTGCGGGGAACCTGCCCGGGCGGTCCTGCACAAGGAGAGGGAAGGGCGGTTCCGTTATCCGGTGGCGCACTGTGGTGCCCGCCGAGCCGCGCGCTGACCGTCGAAGTTCCGGCTCTGATGCTGGCGACGAGTGGTGCGGCCCCGTGCCTGACTCTCTCAGTAGGCGCGGGGCCCTAGCCTCCTTGGAGGACGAGATGCCCCATGTCCGCGTGAATGCCGCGAAGTTCATCGGCCGCGTGCTGCCCGAGCTGTACGAAACTGCCCTCGGCGGCCGCACCCCGGAGACGACCCATCACCTGCTGGCCGTGGTCTTCGCCGACGTCGTCTGCCCGCCGACCGGACACTCCATCGGCTGGCAAGACAGTTACGCAACGGCGTGGGCGCGGCCCCTGCCGCACAAGGCCGGCTTCCTGCTGGACTACAAGGGGCAGCCCCGCCCGCTTCCCGCTCACCTGACGGGAGCAGCGGCCCGGCGCTACCGCGTTGCAGTTCGGATCGCGGTGCGCATCCGGCAGGCGGCTCGTTCGATGCCGCTGGGCAACCAAGGCTGAGCGGTCATGCCGCGCGTGAACCTTTTCAGGCTGTTGGCGATGACTCCCCTGCCGACAGCCGGAGAGGCTGCGCCTGGGCGGCGGTCCTTTCGAGGCCTCCGAGTCGTGGGAGGAGACGCCGTGATCGGCCTCCTGTAGCTGCACGTGCGTAGGGCCCGGCCGGCCAGCCGGGCCCTACCTGTTACCGCTGTGTCCTCACAGACCGAGGACCCACTTCACAACGAGCGTGAGCCCGATGCCGCCGCCGGTGTACGCGGCGCCCAGCGCAGCCCGCCACAGCAGCATCTTGCCCCGCCGCCGGGAACCTCCGCTGCGACCAGCCGGAGTCTTCAAGCCGTCCGCGCGTTCTGTAGTATCGGTCATGTCTTCTTCCCTTACGTGAGGAACGACGCCTTACAGAAAGCCACCGCCCGACCTTGCAGGTACCAGCCAATGAGGCCCGGCGGTGGCTTTCCATGTGCCAGCATACCTGCCTTTCCAAGGTAGTTGGCAACACCGGCCATGGACCCACCCAACCACCCACCCACCACACCTTCGAATCGAAGGCATTTCGAGGGTTGCGGCCTTGCTGGTCGAGTCAAGACGAAGGCGTCATCCCGTCACCGGGAGGGTGATCACCGGGCGAGGCGATGAACATGAGGCCGCATCCCGGCTGCACCAACGATGTAGAGGCATCGCCCGAATCTCACCTTCGATCAGAACCATCTAATCCATGGTCAAGAGACTCGGCACTTCGGATCACTGCGAGACGGCCCCTGACCTGCAAGAAGGGACCGCAAACGCCGAAGGGCCCTGCCGGCGGTTGTGCCCTTCTCGTGGCTCCGACGTCGGTCGCACCGTCCCGAGTGATGGTGGCGCACCGTCAGCGGGCGTGATCTACCGGCGGGTCGGGCCCGAGGGCCGTGCCACCCACCGGCGGGACACATCAACGACGCCCTCGCCCGCGCCGAACACGCCACCGCGACCCGACCGCTACCCGCCATCACCTACGGCCAGATGCAGCACCTGCTGAAGCGAGCTGAGATAGCCGACCGGCGTGCCCGGCGCGGCACCGCCCTCAAGTCCGCCAGCAGGACCGAGCTCGCGCGCCGGGTCGGAGCGCAGATCGGCGTCTCCGGGCGCACCGTGGAGCGCTACCGCGACAACAAGATCAAGACCGCGACCGGTGTACACGGCCGGCGTCTGAAGGCCGTGGTGGAGAAGACGTGGCAGCCCAAGGTCAAGGACGCCGCCCGGGCCAGGGCCGCCACCCAGAGCGGCATCACCGTCGAGACCCGCGCCCGGTTCGGCTTCACCGCCGCCCCTGGAAGCACCGACGACGGCCGGATCCGCCTCGTCACCCACCACCTGCCCCCCACCTACGCCGACCGCCTCTTCCAGGCCCGCCAGACCGGCGCCACGGAAGAGGACCTGAAGAACATCGTCGCGCTGGGACTGCAGGAGCAGTACTTCAAGGACAACGGCCGCCGGGCCCATGGACTTACCGTCGAGTTCATCGACATCGACTACCTCGACCTCGACTACTGAGACCCGCCGCAGCCTTACGCCGTGGTGTGACGGCGCGCTAGTACTGCAGCCGGATCGGTGTACGCCCTGGTCAACGGTTTGAGCGCGGTGATTGCAGCGGGATGATGCCGGGCGAGGGGCGGGTTGCCCGGCCTGACCGAACGAATGCTGCGGCTACTGGCGGCAGTTTGAACGTCGGCGCCGACGCCGAGCGCAGCCTCACAAATGACCCCGGCGGCGAGGTACGGGCCCCTTGGGGTGATCACAGAGTGCCGGGCGCCTGCGGCATGGAAAGGACTCCCCCAGCAGCAACGGCCGCGCGCAGACGTGCGGCCATGGCGGCGGCGTCCTGCGGTGGCACAGGCAGGACCCCGTTCTCAGTCATAAGAGCATGGAACTGCTGCTGCTTGTAGGGGACACCTGCCGGCAGCGCAGCGATGTGCCAGTGCAGGTGCGCGTTGCCCTGCTGACTGCCGAGGGAGTACAGGTACGTGCGCTCGGATCCGCAGACGCTCTCGACGGCCAAGGCGACCTCGCGGACGACCTGCATAAGACGAAGGTAGGCCAATTCGTCCAGGTCACGGACAACGTGCTCGATGTGCGCCTTAGGGGCGACGAGCACCTTCCCCCGCACGGTGGGCCACCGGTCGAGGAACGCCACATGATCCTGGTCCTCATAGACCTTCTCGTGCGGGTAGTCCGGATGTCCGGCCAGGAACGAGCAGACGAAGCACGGTCCGCTTCGTGTGCGGGCCGTGTACGCCTCAAGGTCCATAGCCTGCCGGTCAGTCGACACCTGAGCTCCTCTCATCGGGGGTACTTCAGTGGGCCACAGCCACCGACTGACAAGCCCTGTTGGCGGCGTCGGCAAGGTCTCCGAGCAGAAGTCACGACCTACGGACCGAGCA
This sequence comes from Streptomyces sp. NPDC054887, assembly GCF_053610585.1. Lineage (NCBI taxonomy): Bacteria > Bacillati > Actinomycetota > Actinomycetes > Kitasatosporales > Streptomycetaceae > Streptomyces > Streptomyces sp. NPDC054887. The sequence continues at coordinate 40,461 of NZ_JBSGYQ010000054.1, forward strand.
CTAAGCTCTGTCCGGCCGACCTTGAAAAGGCACGACAGCAAGCGCCGGCCCAGCAGCTACGGCAGCCTCGTAGCGCTCGTCCACCAGACGAAGGAGCACGCGGTCGCGGCGATCACCAGCCTCCATGGTGCGGCGCCAACCAGGACCTTCGCGTTCCCACTGTTCGCGTGCGATCTCGCCGCGGAAGTGCCCGTCGAGTTTCACAGCGAGCTTTTGCAAGGGCAGGTGGCCGATGCGGAAGCAGCAACTCGCCGAGAGCCAATGACGTGATCAGATGCTGCTGGTGCCGCTTGAAGGTAACCGGTGCAGCAGGCGGTGACCACGCCTGGAGTAGATCGGGGTCGCTCAGTGCGAGCGTCGCGAGTTGGAGATGGCTGTCCCTGATGGCCTGCTCACTGCTCGTACGGGCCTGACGTACCTGGTAGAGGAGCGAGAGGGCAACGCCGGCCAGAGCAATGGCCGAGAGCACGACAGACACGGCCCCGTATGCCGGGCTGATGTCACTGAGCTTCCCCTAATCCGTGTTGGCAGGAGCCAAGGCGGCCAACACGAACGGTGTGGAAGTGATCAGTCCCAGCAGCCCGAGTCCGAGAAGACCGTACGCGACGGCCAACCGCACCCTCCACGTGCGTTGCCTCATGCCCCTCACGGCTGTCATACGCCCCCCAAGAAGTCCTGTGCCGGTTGGTTGACCAGGATGGAGCTGGGGTTAGCACCCGACAAGGGGGCGTTGAATCGGGTCGTTCACCAGCGAACGCCCCCCCACCTCGCGTGCCAGGACGCCTCGGCGCCCGGCCAACAACCCAGCAGGGGGCAGCCGCTTGAGCCAGAGAAAGGCTCCTCCCCCGCGGGTACGACGGGGAGGAGCCCTTCTGCGCTATCGCCCGGGAACAGGGGCGCCGCCCAGCGGGCTGTCGGGGTCGGGGCCGGCCGCCGCCCTGCGAAACCTCAAGGCCTTCGTGGACGAGGGTTCGGGCTTCGCTCATGCACGCCTCGAGTGCTCCGCTGCGTGCCAGGAGATCGGATGCTTCGTGTGCTCCGGCGTCGGAATGCTGGCGCAGCGCGTCCCGCAGCCGTTGGCGGTCGGCCGGCTGGAGGAGGCCGACGGCGTGGGCGACGGGGTAGGTGACCTCGCCGTTGAGGAGGTCCTCGGCGGGAGGCCGGGTGGTGACGCCCTGCCGGTGCTCCTCGGCGGTGACCAGCCCGTAGAGGTCGGCTACATCGTCGCTTTCCCGTACAACCCTTCCGGCTCATCAGAGGTCATCTATGAGCTCATACGTATGTCCTGGAAGGAACCCATGTCCCGGCCCCATCACAAGCGCTCCCGCCGCCCCGTCGTCCTAGGCGCCGCCGCCGTCGCGGCCGCCTTGGCCGGTGGTCTGCTCATCACCCTGCCCGGCGGCGCGAGCGCCGCCGCGTCGGGCCTCGCAGACGACTTCAACGGTGACGGCTACCGCGATCTGGCGAGCGGCGCCCCAGGTGCTGTCGCGGGCGGGAAGGCGAAGACGGGCGCCGTGGTCGTCAACTACGGCTCGTCGAGCGGTATCAGCGCCGCACGCCACAAAACCACATCGCAGAGTTCCTCCGGCGTGCCGGGCGCCTCGGAGACCTCCGACCGCTTCGGCACCGAACTCGCGCACGGCGATCTCAACAACGACGGCTACGGCGATCTCGTCGTGGGCACACCGCTGGAGGACGTCAGCGGTGATGTCGACGGCGGTTCGATCACGATCCTGTGGGGCAGCTCATCGGGCCTGTCAGGCGGCACGACGATCAGCGACCCGAACGCGTCGGGCCATGACCGGTTCGGCCAGTCCCTCACGGTCGGCGACTTCACCGGTGACGGGAAAGCCGATCTGGCGGTCGGTTCCACCGGCAAGGACGTGTGGATCTTCAAGGGAGGCTTCACCAAGTCCGGCGGCGCGGCCGGGAAACTGCGCTTCGACGCACAGATCGAGGCCGGCGCGTACCCCATGGGAGCCGTCCAGCTGGCCGCCGGGGACTTCGACAACGACAAGGTGGACGACGTGGTGGTGGGGTCCTCCGCGGGCAACTTCGTCTACCTGGGTGCCTCGAGCGGGCCCACGCTGCAGACCGAGGTGGGCACGGGGTACGCGGGCGCGCTCAGCGTGGCCGACTTCGACCGCGACGGGCACGACGACCTGGTCGTCGGCTCCGACTTCGTCTCCGTCACGGACCAGACGGCGAAGGGCGGCTACGTCACCGTGTTCTACGGCGGTGCGGCGGGCGTCGACACCGCTCGCAACGCCGTCTTCAGCCAGGACACTGCGGGTGTGCCGGGAGCGGACGAGCACGACGACTCGTTCGGCGGCGCACTCGCCGTGGGCGACGTCAACGGTGACCGCTACCCGGACCTCGCCATCGGCGCGAACTTCGAGACCATCGGCTCCGCGAACCACGCCGGCAATGTCTGGGTGCTGCGCGGCGGCGCCTCCGGCCTGACGGGGACCGGCGCCCAGTCCTTCCACCAGGGCACCTCCGGCATCCCGGGCGCCAACGAGTCGTCGGACCTGTTCACCGGCGCCGTCCACCTCGCCGACCACAACAAGGACGGCCGCGCCGATCTGTCGGTGGGCGCGGGCGGCGAAAACAGCGACGACGGTGCTGTGTGGGTCCTGCGCGGCTCCACCGGAGGCATCACGGCCACCGGCGCGGTGAGCTTCGGCGCGTCATCCGTCGGCATCGGGAACTCAGGGGAGGACCCCATATTCGGGCGCGCCATGTCGGGCTCCTGAACACGCAGGTAAACAGCCGGAAAGGGGCGGCACCGGACGATTCCGGCGCCGCCCCTTCCGGCTGTGCTGACTCACGATCGGCGACGCCGCCTTACCCCCGCACGCAGGCCGCACAGACGGCGCTCAGACATGAGAAAAGAGGAAGCTTCCCCGGGGCAGGAAGACCAGGGAAGTGACGGACCAGCGGCATGCCACTGACGCAACCACCAGGGTTCCTGCCTCAGGTCCGGCAACGGGCGGCGCCGTGCGGCATACGACTGGGAGGTTCCGCCTCACCACGGACTCCACCACCTTTCGCATCTGTACGCCGAGCATCACCCGTTTGCCCGCGCGCGCCTCCGTGGGTGAGGGCGTCCCTGATGCAACCTGGGCCTATTCCTGCCCTGAGGGGAGACATGCCCGACGAGACCGACGGTGCCGCGGCGCGGTGGGCGGCCGACGCCGACCAGATCTCCAAGTCCTACGCAGCCATCGCCGCCAACGACCCCACTCTCGCCAACGACAAGAGCACCGTCGAGATCAGGCGCAAACGTCTCAAGGCGTACGACCCCCGCAACGAGGCGCGCATCGGTGCGGACGACTCTCTGTGGGTCACATTCCTCAGCCGCGGCCTCGTCGTCTCCCGGGCGGTCGGGCGTGTGGTGCACAAGGAGCCGGGTCAGCCGGCTGTCGCATACGGGTCCGGAGTGCTGGTCTCGCCCCGCCTGTTCATGACGAACAACCATGTCACGCCCAACGAGTTCCCCCCGTCGCAAGGCGCAGCGGAGTTCGACTACGAGCACAGCGACGACGGCACGGACAAGCCGTTCACAAGCGTCCCGTTCGACCGCCGGACGTTCTGGTTCACCGACGAGGAAATGGACTTTTCCCTTGTCGCCCTCAAGGACCTCGACGGTGCACCGCCCGGCGAAAGGCAGGGCTGGGTACGCCTGATCGGCCAACAGGGCAAATGCCTCAACGGCGAAGCGGTCAACGTCATCCACCACCCCGACGGCGAGCGCAAGCGCGTGAGCATCCGCGAGAACCGGGTGGTGTCAAAGGACGTCCAGTGGCTGCGCTACACGAGCGACACCCGCGACGGCTCGTCGGGATCACCGGTTTTCAACGACCAATGGGAAATGGTCGCCCTGCACTGTCGAGGCTTCGCGGCCATGAAGGGTGACAGATTCCTCACCCGTACCGGCGAGATCTGGACGCGCGACATGGGCGAGGAAGCCATCCACTATCTGGCCAACGAGGGTTTGAGAGTCAGCCGCATCGTCAAGCGCCTCAAGGAGGCGAGGGCCGATCTCGACCCCGGCATGCGCGCCCTCGTCGACGAGGCGCTCAAGAAGGATGACGGAGGCAACTCATGACGCCGACCTTGCTGTTCGTGCACGGCCGCCGCCAGCACGACAAGGACCCCGACAAGCTGCAACTCACATGGTCGGCCGGGCTGGCCGCGGGCCTCGTCCTGGCCCAGCGCCCGCCCGTCGACCACGTGCCGGTCGCATTCCCCTACTACGGTGATCTCTTGAAGCAGCTCGAAGACGAACTGGCCGTGAGTGACACGGACATCGACTTCGAAAGCCTGCGCCGCGACCGGATCGACGGCGCCGACCCGTTCCACCCGGAACTCGGTACCAAGGTCGGCCGAGTCGAGCGCGAGCTCTTGCAGGACCTGGCATCTGCGAAGAGCGACGAAGGTGCCACCCTCGTGCAGCGGGAAACGCAAGGCGAAGGCTTGCAGGACCTGCTCTCGTGGCGCGGTGCCCGCCGGGTCCTGCGCTGGCTCGCCGACAACACCGAGGTCGACGCGGGGATCATCGAACTGTTCCTGCGCGACGTCGCCGTCTACCTGACACATGGCCGCGCCGAGGTATTGAAAGAGGTACGGACGTTCGTCCCGGCGACAGGACCGGTGGTCCTCGTATCGCACAGCCTCGGCTCGGTCGTCGCGCGAGACCTCCTCGCCGACGAGGGCCTTCGTGCCCGTACGAAGCTGTGGATCACCGCAGGCTCGCCTCTGGGCCTGGACGCCGTCGTCAACAACCTCCCGGCCGACGAGCAGAAGCATCCGGGCATCCCCTGGCTCGACACCTTCGACGTCAACGACATCGTCGCCACCGGCCATCCCCTGACACGCTGCTGGGGACAGCCGCTCAAGGAGATCGAGGTCGACAACAAGGAAGAGCCCCATGCCATCGAGCGCTACCTGGCCCACCCCGAGGTAGCCGCTGGCATTGCCGACGCGCTGGGGCTGACCTGACTCCCGGCAACTCCCGCCCGCCACGAGCCTCGGTACCGAAACAAAGAGATCGCGGGGAGGGCCAGCGGCCCGCTGCCCGTCATCAGGCTGAGTGCCCTTCGGGCATCGAGGGGCCCAGGCGGGCGTTCCGGTTCCGCCAAGCGGCGGGCATAGCGCTCTCTCAGGCCAGAGCGACGAGCATGATCAAGCCATGAAAAATGTGCGCTGGTGGGAACGCAAAGCTCCAGGCCCACGAGGCCTCCACGCGCCCAAGTTGTGGCGCGTCCGGTTCGTGGTCCCGGTCACCCTCGTGCTGGCCCTGCTTTCGGGTGCCGGGATCTTTCTGATCTACGACGTTCTGGCACCGGACCAGGTCACCCCGAAACCCGTCGCAGTCCACGAGCTGATCCGCACCACCCTCGCGACCCTCACCCTTGTCGGCGCCGTTCTGGCAGGGATCTACGCGTACCGTAAACAGCGCATCTCCGAGGGCGACGCCCACAGGGCAGACGCTGACCAGCTCGCCGGGCGCTACACCACCGCCGCCGAACAGCTTGGCCATGAGCAGGCCGCGGTGCGTCTCGCCGGCGTCTATGCCCTCGCCCGCCTCGCCGACGACTGGGAAGATCAGAGGAAAGTCTGTATCGACGTCCTGTGCGCCTACCTGCGAATGCCCTACCAGCCCGCCCCCCGGGCACAAGGGCACAAGGCAGGCGAGCGGGAGGTCCGCTGGACGATCATCAGCGTTATCCGCGATCACCTGCGGTCGGGCGAACACATCTCGTGGAGCGACCACAACTTCGACTTCACAGGCGCGACCTTCGACGGCGGCGACTTCTCTGATAGCGACTTCCGGAACATGGCCAGCTTCCGCCGAGCGACGTTCAGCGGCAAGGTCGACTTCCGCAGAGCAACATTCAGCGGCAGCACGGCCGACATCAGCTCGGACGAGATCCGCTCGATCGACTTCCGCCGAGCGATGTTCAGCGGCGGAAAGGTCAACTTCGAGGATGCGAAGTTCAGTGGCACCGGCACGGCCGACTTCCGCGGTACCACATTCAGCGGCATCACGGTCAGCTTCAAGAAGGCGTGCAGCGAAGGCACCGTCAACTTTGAGGATGCGACGTTCAGCAGGAGCCGGCTCAACTTTGAGGATGCGACGTTCAAGGACTACAACTTCAACGATGCGACGTTCAGCCGCAACGTGATCAATTGGGGCCCACTTACCCGGCCGCCGGGGGCCTAGTGTCCTGAGTCAGAGGTTTGTCGTTGGTCTGGAGTGAGTCGTCCTGGACCAAAGATTCCGCCGGCTGTTCTGACTGATGCCGAGCGGGACATGTTGCTGTCGTGGGTGCGTCGTCGTTCGACTGCCCAGTCGTTGGTGTTACATTCGCGGATCGTGTTGGAGTGCCCGGACAGGCGCCGGATCGCCTCGACAGCCAGCGCCGGGACCAGCCCGAAACCCCCTCCACGCCTTGAGGACGGCCAGCTCTGGCCAGCGACGCGGAAGGCCACGCACTCGCCTGGCCAACGCTGCTCAGGCACGACCCGCCAGCCCGCTGGCCAGCACAGACCGATCCACCCGAACCACACAGCTATAAGGGAATCCGATATTGATCACTACATTCCGAGACAATCACTGAACCTGCAGTTCAAAGCCTTGCAGGCTTCCGAACCTCAACGGAAACCCCCAGCTCAGACACACACCACACCACAGCAAAGAATCCTGAAACGATCACTAGATCCCCAGGCCCGGCGCATCACCCACGTAGTGATCAGTAACGGATTCATCACAGATATGCGCCTCCACTGGGGCGCATATCTGCTCCAGCGGCTCGGCTGCTGGGCGAGAGCGGCCGAGCCTGGTAGCCGCCACCTCCCTTGCCGTCGACGAAGCGGCTGTGGTCGGGCGAATGGCTGATCAGTCTTTTCTGATTAGGCCCGTGTAGCCAGCGACGGCGAGGGTGGATAGGGCCCAGCCCAGACCGGTCGCGGTCCAGGTGCCGGCGATCCAGGCCCAGCCCCAAGGAGCGTTGCCGTTGACGCGCCAGTTCTCGGCCTGGCGGACGTTGATCAGGGGGATGACCACGTCGACGGCGTAACCGGCCGGGTAGAAGCACGGGTAGTTCTTTGTGCAGTGCTGTGCTGTAGGGGCGGGGCGGATGTTCTTGGTGTCCTTGGCCGGAACAATCGCAGCGTCGTGGTGCTGGGCGCCCCAGCCGGCGAGCAGGACGAAAAGGAAGACGACGGCCAGCATGACGACGGCGCGCAGCGGCTGGTACCCGTGCTTGATCGTCTTGTCGAACAGCCAGTTGCTCAGCTTCCGCCATTTGCCGAGGTCGCCGTAGGTGCGCAGGTCGTTGCGACGGGCGATGGCGATAGTGCGGGCTTCCTTCTCCTGCCCACTCTGCCGATAGACGCGCGCCAACTGCTCGTACGGCTGGAAGGCGAAGGTGCCTGGTTTCCCGGGCGAGGCGATGGTGTGGCTGCGGCGGATCCAGTCTAGGCGTCGCTTCGACGTGGCCAAGTTGTCGTCGCCAAACCCGTCATAGGTGAACCCCACCAACCGCAGCTTCCCTTTCGCTGGCCAGTGAGCGAACGGCAGGCTCCAGTCGTCCACCAGCCGGTGCACCGACGCCCGTTCCAGGTCGACGAGACCCTTCACCGGCTGGTTCGGCCGCCACCGCAGCTCTTGCCCAACACGCATTCCTGCCGCCAGCAACGCTGGCTTACCAGACAGCTCGGCATCACCAATAAGCAAAGACCCGCCGATGTGCGCCGCGTTGAGATCGACCGTGCCGGCTGCATTGAAGCCCTTGTTGAGGGCCACTCGGTCGCCAGCCTTCAGCCCGTGGGCAAACAGGGCATTGCCATCGCTGTTAATGCCGGTGAGATTCGCCCCACTGAGGGACAGCTGGCCGGTGATCTCAGCGCCCGGCAGCCGCACCGCCCCAGCCGCAGTGAACTGGTCGTCGAGGAGCACTTCCCCGGCCTTTAGCCCGTCGGCCGCCACGGCGTCACCGTCGCTATCTGCGCCGGTAAGTTCCGCCCCCCGGAGGGACAGCTGGCCGGTGATCTCAGCGCTCATCAGCCGCACCGCCCCGTCCGCGGAGAAACCGCCGACCACTCCACTGGCCTTCAGCCCGTCCGCCACCACCGCATTGCCGCCCGTGTGGGCGCCGGTGAGCTTCGCCCCACTGAGGGACAGCTGCCCGGTAATCTCAGCGCTCACCAATCGCACCGCTCCGGCCGCGGAGAAATCGCCGCCCAGGAACACTCCACTGGCCTTCAGCCCGTCGGCCACCACCGCATTGCCGTCGCTATCTGCGCCGGTAAGTTCCGCCCCCCGGAGGGACAGCTGGCCGGTGATCTCAGCGCTCATCAGCCGCACCGCCCCGGCCGCAGAGAAATCGCCGTCGAGGAACACTCCACTGGCCTTCAGCCCGTCGGCCACCACCGCATTGCCGTCGCTATCTGCGCCGGTAAACTCCGCCCCCCCGGAGGGACAGCTGGCCGGTGATCACCGCACCCGGCAGCCGCACCGCGCCACCCTCGAAGAGCGAACCATTGAGGTCGAGGTCCTTGGTGACGACAAGTGCGTCGCCTGCGAGGCTGGCCAGTGAGCAACGAAGCAACGCGACGTAGGAGGCGGTGGCGTAGTCGAGAGTGACGGGTTCGGGGCTGTCGAAGAAGCAGTCCTCGCACACGAGCGGGCAACGCAGGGTGGCGGATTCAAGGTCTAGGTGACCGCTGATCTTGACGGCACGTAGCCGTACCCCTCTGGCGTGCACGGCCCACTGAGGCTCGACTAACAGGTGCCGCAGCACATCTGCCCGGATAGTCCGCTCGGCGCCCCAGGCCGGCATGGTCGACCTGTCCACTTCAGCCCCGCCGGACGGGTCCAGGCGCTCCTCAGCCGCCACATGGTCGAGCATTTCCCGCTCTGGCGGCTGCAGACACCCCACAGGCCAGGCATGAGAGCCCGAGTCCTGCAATGAGACGGTGCTGGTTGACGACCTTCTATCTCTCATCAGCAGGCTCCCCGGCCAGCTCAGCCCCTGATTTCAGCGTACGAACCGAGCGCACACCCTGCATCCGGAGACTGCTTACGCCCTTACACGGGCCAACCCCCAGACACTTCCCCACAGCCCGGGAGCCTCAGTGGCGGAACGCTCACGACCACCCCACATACCCGTGCTTGACCACCTGCGCATCGTGTATGTAGGCCCAGGATGTCGGCAGGTAGGCATCGTCTCGGCCGCGGATGACACGGGCTTCTGGGTGGCGCGCCGGCGGGTTGACTAGGTAGGCGTCGATATCCGGGATCGCAAAGCCGGCGCCGCGACGACGCTTGCGCTCATACGGCGCCAGCTCGTTCAGGTTGCACGGGCGGCAGAGGATCCCGCGAACGCAGCAGCGGTTGCTGGAGCCCTTCATGCCGCAGCAGTGATGGTCATGATCGATCTGCCAGGGACGTGCTTCGACGTGAGGGATACCGCCATCGCAGGGCTCCGCATTGTCCCCGCAGAGGGCGCACCGAAAGTTCTGCGCGCGCCAGATGGCGTTGTACTGGGGGATGGTGAGCCCGTACTTCTCGATGCCCCGGCGCATCCGGTAGCACCCTTGGCACTCACGGCCCCGAATCAGGCGGGCCACCCATGCCCCACAGTCGCAGAATTCACCCTCCCCCTCGAGTCCGATCCGCGTCGCCAACTGCTCGATCTCTTCCGGGGAAATCATGCCGGGATCCTAGAGCTCGCCACTGACAGCTCCCACCATCGTCGACGTTCTGCGTCAGACACGGTACTGACGGCTGCGCCACCACCGTCGGCGCCGGGTGGAAAGGTCCTGAGGTCCGCTGAGCGCGGCCAACGGCACGGGCGGCTATGGCTCCGACAAACGTCTAGTGGCTCGCCGGAGCAAGCATGCGGCCACCGCGGCGCCGGTCGTCGACTTCATGGCGGCGCTGCGCCAGTCCATGGATCGGCCCGCGTGTCCTGCGGCGAGAGCCAAGGCCAGAACCCGACTGTCCAAGTGCGCGGCGAAGAAGACCGCCGCAAAGACGGCCAAGAGCCCGGCGAAATGGACCGCTGGCCGCAAGCCGCGGTCGGCGTAACGCAGCCGAGGTAGCCGAGGCCCCGGTCCGGCTTGCATACCGGGCACGGCGTAATGCCGTCGGCGAGCGCGCGCAGTGTCTGCGTGCAATCGATGGCGCGACGGCGTCCGCCGGCGAGACCGCAGCACCCGCCATGGGCGGCTGGCCCTGGTCAATACCGAGCTGGACCACCCAGTCCGGCAGCGGAGGAGGAGGCCGAGAGCAGCGACTCGGCCCCGCGCCGTTCACCGGGTGGCGATGATGGCGACTACGCCGACGAGCGCAGCGCCGAACGTGCCGGCGACCATCAGCGGCGTGGCGAACCGCGGGTGCCGGTAGGCCACGTAGACCAGGCCGCTGAGGCAGAGCAGGACGACGAGGACCAGAAGCAGCAGGACAAGCAGGGCGAGCGTGGACACGGGGTCCCCCGTTTCGGGTTGGGTGTGCCGGGTCGGCACACAGGCGGGCGGATCTTGGGTGGTGCACACCCCTTGCGTCTCGGGGTAGGCCGCGCACAGCAATGACGGCGGCTGCCGCAGTGCTGATCCGGACTGTGGAGGGCACGGGGGTAAGCCCCGCAACCGCCGATCACTCTCGACAGCAAAAAGGCCCCATTCAATGCCCTGACCTGCACATTTGTGAGCAAGGAAGCATTGAATGGGGCGCGTAACACGGGCATGGGCAAGCCCTGCAACTCATCAGCGCCAGATGCTGTCCGTGTAGTTATGTAGGGGTAGGCACGTGATGTGACTGTGACTCACATCACGTGGGAGGCTCAGTCGTTCGTCCCTGGTGGCAAGCCCCCGGCGTGGGGCTTGCCACCAGGGCGGGCGGCGGGCTTGCCCGGGAACAGCGAAGGTTCGCCCAGCGCCGGGTTCGGGTGCCGGGCAGGCCCGGCCGGGGAGGCGCTTTACAGGGCGCTTCGCAGGGTGCCTAACAAGGCGCCTTAGAGGCAATACCGGTGACTTTGAGTCGTGTTGGTCGTTGGTTGTGGTGTGCCAAGGCCTGGACAGGTGAAGTCGTCGGGTGAGCGGTTGTCGGACCGGATCGCTCTGGGTGTGTTGA
>NZ_JBSGYQ010000055.1:0-49617 GCF_053610585.1 Streptomyces sp. NPDC054887
CGTCCTGTCCTGCGGCAGGACGGCCGGTACCGCTACGCCTCCGCGTTGACGGCGGGCACGGCGCCGTCGGCCGCACCGTCGGAGGCCTCCGCGTCCCCGCCGGACCCCGTGGGCGGCAGCTTGATGACCACCGCCACCAGCACGGCGGAGGCGAGCGCCACGAACGCGCCGATGCCGCCGATGACGTTCATGCCGTTCGTGAACGCCTCCCGGGCGGATTCGAGCAGGGCCGCCGCCACCTCCGACGACATGCCCTGCGCCGCCTCGGCCGCGCCCGCGAGCGTCTCACCGGCGCCCTCCGGGGCCCCTGCGGGGACCTCCACGCCGCTGCGGTACACGGCCGCACCGAGGCTGCCGAGCACGGCCACGCCCAGCGCCATGCCCAGCTCGGTGCTGGTCTCCGAGATGGCCGCGGCGGAACCGGCCTGCTCGGGCTGGGCCGATCCGACGACGATGTCCGTCCCCAGAGCGATGAGCGGACCGCCGCCGGCGTAGACGAACGCGAAGCCCGTCACCACCTGCGCGATGCCCGAGGAACTGTCGGCCAGGCTCAGCATCACGTGGCCGACGCCCGACACCGCCAGTCCCGCGGCGACGACGTACGCCGGACGGATCTTGGCGGCGGCCATCGGGGACACGACCGCCGTCACGATCAGCGCGAACGCCGCCGGCAGCAGGTACAGACCGGCCTTCATGGGCGACAGGCCGCCCACGAGCTGGAGGAACTGGGTGACCGTCAGGTACGTGCCACCGGCCACCAGCATGCTGAGCAGCAGCGTCAGCAGCGCGGCGCGGAACGTGGGACTGGCGAAGAGACCGAGGTCCAGCAGCGGGCTCTGCAGCGTGCGCTGACGGCGGACGAACAGCACACCGACGGCCAGGCCCACCACGAGCGACAGGAGCGGGACCGTGCCGAAGCCGTCGTTCGCGATCTCCTTCAGGCCGTAGATCACCGGCAGGATCGCGGCGAGCGACAGCACCGCACTGGCCAGGTCGAGCCGGCCGGCCTCCTCGTCACGGTACTCGGGCAGCAGGATCGGACCGGCCACCAGCAGCACGCCCATGATGGGCACACCGAGCAGGAAGACCGAACCCCACCAGAAGTACTCCAGCATGGCGCCGCCGACCACCGGGCCGAGCGCGATGCCGACCGAGAACATGGTGACCCAGACGGCGATCGCCACACCGCGCTGCCGCGCGTCGCGGAACATGTTGATGATCAGGGCGAGGGTCGAGGGCATCAGCGTGGCTCCGGCGATGCCCATGGCCGCCCGCGCCGCGATGAGCATGGCCGGACTGTCGGCGTACACGGCGGCCAGCGAGGCGACACCGAACGCGGCGGCGCCGATCAGCAGCAGCTTCCGGCGCCCGATGCGGTCGCCCAGGGTGCCCATGGCCACCAGGAAGCCCGCGATCAGGAAGCCGTAGATGTCGATGATCCACAGCATCTGGGCCGCGGAGGGGTCCAGGCCCTCGCTGATGTGCGGAACGGCCAGGTGCAGCACGCTCACGTCGATGGACAACAGCAGTGTGGGCAGGGCCAGTACGGCAAGGCCCAACCACTCACGGGGTCCGGCCTGCGGCGAGGTCTCGGCAGTGGTACTCACGGTGGTTCCTTTCGGGGGGTGGTGCTCGTCGGCGCCCGACACGGTCATCGGGCTGGGGGGGACAGGAGCGGTGCGGCCGGCCGGGGGATGTCGAGGCCGGGCACCAGGCGGGCGGCGACCGCCGCGGCGTTGGCAGGTGTGTAGAGGTAGAAGTGGCCGCCGGTGAACGCCTGCCGGCTGAAGCCGCCGGAGGTCTCCAGCGACCACAGGTGCATCCGGTCGTCGATGACGACCGGATCGTCCACCGCGCCGAGCGCGAGGATGGGGACACCGGTGCCGGACGGCGGCCGCCGGTAGTTCTCCATCGCCTCCAGGTCGGCCCGGATCGCGCGGAGCGACGGCTGGACCAGGTCGGCCCGGTCCATCAGCCCGGGAGACATGCCGCCGATGTCCGTCAGGTGCTCCAGCAGCTCCGCGTCACTCCGGAGGTGGGCGAACGGCGGCTCGCTGGGGAAGCACGGTGGCTGGCGCGCCGACACGGCCAGCAGGGTGGGAGGCAGCCCCTGCCGCTCCATCGCGCGGGTGAGTTCGTATCCGAGCACACTGCCGAAGCTGTGCCCGATCACCGCGTACGGGAGCGGCTCCAGCTCCGCCAGGCCCCGGCTCAGGGCGTCGACCAGCGGCTCGACGCGGGTCACCAGCGGCTCGTTGATGCGCACCCCGCGCCCGGGCAGCTGGGCGACGACACACTCGACGTCCTCGGGCAGCACCTGCCACCAGGAGCGGAACGCGGAAGGCCACCCGCCGGCGTGCGGGAGCGCCACGATCCGGAACCGGGGGCGGGTGGCGGCCCCGCGGCCCGCGCCGGCCCGCCTGCGCGCACCGGCCCCCACCGCCATCCACCAGCCGCTCATCGCGGCCCTCCGTCCTCGGGTGCGGGCGCCGGGCCGGCGAGCAGCGGGTGGTGCGCCCGCAGGTGCTTGACGACCCGCTCCTGGTGGGGCTGGAGGCGCTGGCCCGGAAGGTGGTCGAGCGCGTGCAGGAACGGGTCCTGGGGGGCGGGCAGGCCGGCGATCGCACTCGCGGTGCCCAGCACCAGTGTCGGCTGGTACCACGCCGAGTAGCCCCCCTCGTGGGCGAACACGATCCTGCCGCCGGTCAGTTCGTCCGCGAGCCCGCACAGCGCCGACGTCATGGCGTGGAACGTACGGCTGGTGCAGAGCATCCGGCCCATCGGATCGTGGCCGCTCGCGTCGACGCCCGCCGCCACCAGGATCAGATCGGGGCGGAAGGCACGGGCCGCCGGGGCCACGATCCGTTCCGTCACCGCGAGATAGGCGCCGTGGCCCGAACCGGCGGGCAGCGGCACGTTGAGCGTGCTGCCCGCGCCCGCCCCCGCACCGGTTTCCAGCACCAGACCGGACGCCGCCGGAAACAACCCGTCCTGGTGCACCGAGACGTACAGCACGTCAGGGTCCTCGTAGAAGGTCTTCTGGATGCCGTTGCCGTGGTGCACGTCCCAGTCCAGGATCAGCACCCGGCGCGCGCCGTGGCGCTGCGCCGCCCGGGCGGCCACGGCCAGGTTGTTGTACAGGCACAGCGCCATCGCCCGGTCCGGCTCCGCATGGTGGCCGGGCGGCCGCACCAGGCAGTACGCCCGGTCGAAGCGGCCGTCCAGGACAGCCGTCGCGGCCTGCGCGCAGGCCCCGGCGGCGAGCCTCGCGGCCCGCGCACTGTGGTAGTTGACGTGCGCGTACACCCCGGCGTCGCCCGCGCCGGCCGCCGACGTCGCCTCGACCCGCTCGATGTGCTCGGGCGTGTGCACGAGGAGAAGGTCGTCGTCGGAGGCCGGTGCCGGGGTGACGCCGGTGAACCGGTCCATCACACCGGACGCCTTGACCAGACCTTCGGCGCGCCGGAGGTCCGGGTCGACCGCGAACTGGCGCAGCGGCTCGACGCCCGGCCCGACGGGAACGTACCCCGACCCGGCGCCGGGGTCGTGCCAGAAGCAGAGCTCGTGGCTGTACCACGCGAGACGGGAGGTGCTCACCAGCCGGACACACTCAGCGAGGCCCGGCTGATGCCGGCGACCTTCTCGATGTACTGGAGGTAGTACTCGCGCTCCTCGTCCGGCGTGCGCTTGGTGCGCAGCGTCGTCTCCAGCAGACCGAGCACCTCCTCGGCCTCGGAGGAGGTCAGCGGGCGGTCGCCGACCTCCTTCTCCGACTCCCGGATCCGCCGCACCGGCGCCACCACACCGGAGTCGTACTCGCTCCGGTCGGTGCTGTGGTTGCGGGTGGAGGCGATGGTCTTCAGGACCGCTCCGAAGAACGCCGCGGTGTCGATACCGGTCATGTTCGGTTCCCCCTCGATTGACGTGTGCGGACGGCGTGCGGTGGTGTGGTCAGGTCGAGCGCGCCGTCCGACGGTTCTCAGCGAACGAGGCCGCAGGCGCGGCCGGCCTTCTCCAGCGTCACGACCGCGGCGTCCAGGTCCGCGTCGGAGTGGCTGAGATTGACGATGGTCCGCAGCCGGGGCAGCGTCCGCGGCACCGCCGGGTAGACGATCGGCTGGACGAAGAGTCCGTCGAGCTGACACAACCGGGCCATGGCGCCCGCCTGTTCGGCGCTGGTGCAGATGATCGGCACCACCGGTGTCTCACTGGCCAGCGTGTCGAAGCCCAGGGCGCGCAGCTGCTCCCGGTACCGGGCCGTCTTGACCCGGAGCTCGCGGGTGAGGGACGGGGCGGCCGCCATCACCTCGATCGCGGCCTTGGCCGCCGCCACCTGCGCGGGTGTCGCGGCCGCCGAGAACATCCAGCCCCGCGCGTTGTTCTTGAGCGCGAAGATCAGGTCGCTGGACCCGGCGACGTAACCGCCCGCGCTCGGGACGGTCTTCGAGAGCGTGCCCATCTTGACGTCGACTTGCGCCGGATCGATGCCGAAGTGCTCGGTGATGCCGCGGCCGGTGTCGCCGAGCACGCCGAGGCTGTGCGCCTCGTCGACCATCAGCGGGGCGTCGTACCGCCGGCACAGGTCCACGATGCCGGGCAGATCGGCCACATCGCCGTCCATGCTGAACACGGCGTCCGTCACCACCAGGCGTCCCGCGTCGCCCACCTTGCGCAGGGCGCGTTCCAGGTCGGCCAGGTCGTTGTGGGCGTAGGTGATGACGGTGGCCCCCGACAGCCGGTAACCGTCCAGGATGCTCGCGTGGTTGTAGACGTCGCCGATGACGAAGTCACCGGGCCCGACGAGGGCGCCGACCGTCGCCACGTTCGCCATGTAACCGCTGGAGAAGACGATGGCGTCCTGCGTTCCCAGGAAGCGGGCCAGCGCCAGTTCCAGCTCCCGGTGCAGGTGCAGGGTGCCCGCCAGCAGCCGTACGCCGTGCGCGCCGGTCCCGTGCCGCTCCACCGCGCGCAGGACCTGGTCGTCGATGTATCCGTGCCCGATCAGTCCGAGGTAGCTGTACGAAGCGAAGTTGAGGAACCAGCGGCCGTCGAACTTGATGCGGGAGCCCGTGGCCTCCTCGATGACGGGCTCGTAGAAGTACTCGTCCTTGGCGACGATCAGGCGGTCGTCCGTGGACAGGGCGTCGATGCGCCGGTCGAGGAACGTGCCGTGCGGGGCGTCGGCCAGCCGGCCCGGCAGCGTGCGCCGGGGTATCCGGCCGCTGGACGGGGCGGAGGGCCCGGACGGGTGCGCGGCGGACACCGGGGCCGCCGGCGCGGGCGCGGGGGAGGGGGCCGGCGGCGGTGACACGACGGCGGGGGCCGCCGGGGGCTCCTGGACGGGGGTCACGTCGCGGAAGCGGTCCCAGTCGGGGACGAAGGACCCGGCCGTCGCCGGAGCCGTGGCCGCCGCGGGCCGGGCCGCGACGGCGGCCGGCCGCTGCTGCGGTGCGGGGGCCGGCGCCGTGCTCGCCGGACGCGCCGCGGGCTCCGCACGGACCGGCGCCGGGGCGGGCGCGGGCTCCGGAGCGCTGCGCGGCAGGGTTTCGAGTTGGGCGAGGAGCGCCCCGACGTTGCTGTGTTCGAAGAACACCATCGGGTCCACGTCGAGCCCGTCGGTGGACAGCGAGGCGGCCAGCTCGACCGCCATCATCGAGTCCAGCCCCAGCTCCAGCAGATCGTCCTCGGCGGACACGTCGTCGACGAGCAGGACCTTCTTGAGCGAGTGGGTGAGCGACAGCCACAGCCCGGTTTCCTGCGTGACAGCAGTCATAGGTGCTTCCTTCGCTTTAGCGGCGGCGGACAGAACGTAGTGCGCGGGGGGACGGCCCAGAACGGTGCGGAGCAGGCCGATGCCGTCCCTGGCGGTGAGCGCGTGGATGCCGTGCGCGGCGGCCTTCGGGGCGATGGACTCGCCCATGCCGACCGTCCACAGGCCCCAGCCGAGGCTGTACCAAGGGCGGCCCTCGGCACGTTGACGGGCGGCGAAACCGTCCAGGTAGGCGTTGGCCGCCGCGTAGGCGCTCTGGCCGAGGTTCGCCCGTACGGCCGCGACCGAGGAGAACAGGGCCACGAAGCCGGGCGGCTCATGGCCGGCCACCAGGTCGGCCAGCGCGTGCGCACCACCGATCTTGGGCCCCAGCACGGCGTCCACCTGCTCCGGCGTCAGGCTGCGCGCCAGCCCGTCGCGCAGCACCCCGGCGGCGTGGAACACCCCGTCGTAGCGTGCCGCGCCGGCCAGTTCTTCGCGCAGCGAGCGGACGTCCGCAGCGACGGTCGCGAGGTCGCAGCGCGCGCCGATGCGGTCGAGGCGGGCCCGCGCTTCCCCCCGGTCCGGCACGGACCGGCCGACGAGGGTCAGATGGGCGCAGCCGGCGTCCGCGAGGAACTCCGCGACCTGGAGGCCGATGCCGCCCATGCCGCCGGTGATCAGGAACCGGCCGCCGCTGTACCGCATCCGGTCGGAGGGGGGCACGGGCAGTGGCTCGACCGAAGGCTCGTACCAGGCCCCGTCGCGCCCGGCCAGTTCCGGGCGGTCCCGGCTCAGCGCCTCCCGCAGGGCGGCGGCGTCGCCGCTGCCGGGGCGGGCCGGATCCTCGGCGCCGAGGTCGACCAGGCGGACCCTGGTACGGGGATGTTCGACGCGCAGCGTGCGCCCGAGGCCCCACAGGGCGGACATGAACGGGTCGACGGTGTCCGCCGCGACCACCTGGTGCGCGGCGGTCGTGACGATCAGCAGGTCGGGCATCGGCGGGCGGGCCGCGATCCTGCGCACCAGCCGGAACACGTCCTGCAGAGCCCGCGTCACCTGCGTTTCGCCGGTCGTTCCGCGCGGCGCCACGTACACCACTTCCCGGAAACGGGTGTCGGCCCACCGTGTGTCGAGGCTCCCGTCGGAGAGTTGCGCCGGCGTCAGGTGCACGTCGTGCGGTCCTGCCGGGGGACGGATCTCGTGCTCGGAGACGACCAGCACGGGCCCCTCGGCCACGGCCGGGTGTACGCCCGTCGGTTCCGCCTCCCGCCAGGTGACGGTCTCGATCAACGGGACCGCCGGCGGCAGCGGACCGGGACCGTTCCGCCCGGCGGGTTCGGCGGTTCCGGCGGCTTCGGCGGCGGCAGTCGTGGTGGTCGGCGCGGCAGGCGCCGTGGCGACAGGTGTGACGGTCGGTTCGGCGGGCGCCGCGGCCGGTGCGGCCGTCGACGCGGTGGGCGCCGCCGGGCCGGTGTACGCCACCGGCCCGGCGGCCTTGAGGGTGATGCGGTCCAGTTCCAGCAGCACCTCGCCCTGCTGACTGCAGACCGTGGCCCGTCCCCGTACGGCGCCGTTCCGGCCCCCGGCGTCGGCCGGTTCGTCCCGTTCGACCAGGGCCATCACCGTGCCCGAGATCCTGCGGCGGGCCACCACCCGTCCGACGTACCAGGGCAGACACGCCCCGGCCGCACCGCCGTCCAGCATGCCGAGCGCCTGGAAGACGCTGTCGAGGAGTCCCGGCGGCACGAACGGAGGAACCGACGCCGGGTTCGCGTCGTCCGCGGCCCGGAGCATCAGCAGCATCCGGCCGGGGCCCCGGTGCGCCGACCGTATCGCCCGGTACGCCGGCCCGTACGCGATGCCGCTTCCCTCGCGCCACGCGGCCACTTCCGACAGGGGAACCTGCTCTGTGCATCCGGCCCGCAGCGCGGCCACATCGACGTAACGGGGCGGCGGCAGCGGGCTGCCGGACACCCGGGCGGTGCTGTGCTCGACGGGTAAGTCGTCCCCGGGCCGCAGGGACCGGACCGCGCACCGGCCGTCCTCCGCCGTAGCGACCTCCAGCTCCGCCTCGGGCCCCTCGACCAGCAGCGGCACACGGAACGCGACCTGCTCCAGCGTCCACCGGCAGTCCGGGCGCCCGCTGTCGCAGGCGGACAGCACGGCGTCGATCTGCGCGGCGGCGGGCACGACCGGGATGCCGCCGATCCGGTGGTCGGAGACCAGCGGATCGGCGGCGCTGAGAAACGACCGGAAATCGCTCATGTGTGGAGGTCGAATCGTGCGGTGGCCTGGACGAGACCGTTCACCTGGATGTCGACGGTGTGCTCGCCCGAGTAGTACTTGCGGGTCTGCACCTCCTTGATCGCGTGCGTCTTCTCCAGGGACCGCCGCTCGCCGGCGCCGAGTTCGAGGGTGGTCAGCTTGAAGACCTTGGGGATGCTGCGCCCGTTCTTGCGTACGTGGTGCACCACGTAGTCGACCGCGAAGCTGTGCGTCCGGGCGTCCGTGTTCTCGATGTCGAAGCTGATGACGAGGGTGTCCCCGACGTTCACCGACTCGGGGGTGATCCGCAGCCGGGGTACCCGCACGTGCTCGCCACCCGTGGCGCCGAGGATGGCCAGCGCCTGCTGATCACCCTGCTTCACGAGGGTGCGCAACCCGTGCTTGACGATCCACTGGGTCTCGGGAGTGGGGCTCTCCTCCATCCACCGCAGCACCGTCGCGAGCGCGACCTCGGGGGAGTCCTTGGCGATGTCGTTGAGGTTGTTCGCCACGGACTTGCGCACGTACTCCGAGGAGTCGCTGCGCAGGGGTTCGAGGATCTCCAGGACCGGCTGGGGGTCCTTGACGAAGACGGTCAGGGTACGGGCCCAGGGCAGGCGGGAGCGGATCCCCTCACTCGCCAGGCGCCGCACGTTGTGGCTGGGGCTGTGGGACCAGCGGGCGACCCGTTCCATCGTCAGCGTGTAGTGCTGTTCGACGTAGGGCCGGATCGCGTACTCACCCGTGTGCCGCTTGGTGATCTCCTCGATGGCGTCCAGTGACAGGTCGGGGTGGTCGAGGCCGTACTCCTCCACGAACCGGGCGACCGGCATGAGGTACCAACTCGTGTTGAACATGCCCTCTCCCTCGGCGAGTTCGTCACCGAGGACGGAGAGGAGGATCGGCACGGCGTCGGCGTAGTCCGCGGGCAGACGGGTGCGCAGCCCCTGGGCCAGGACGAGGACACGGTCCTTCAGCTCCTTGCCGGGGATACGCTCCTCGACCTCTGTCGCGTAGCCCTCCACATCGAAGCCGGGGTGGACGGCGCGGATCTTGTCGCCGATCAGGCGTGCCGCTTCACCGTTGAAGTACCGCTTCAGTCCGTATTCGCTAGCCATGACGCTGGGGCCTTTTCATCTCGTCCGGGTGGTTCATCGTCGTGCCGTGCGGGTCCGCGGAGACCCAGTACCGCTGTCGGTTGAAGGGGTAGGTGGGGATGGTGGTGGTCTGTTGGCCCTTGCCATGGTGCAGGGCGGCCCAGTCGAGGTCGCCCGGGGTGTGGTTGATGTAGGTGGTCAGTGCTGTGTGGACCTCGCTCTGGTCGGTGCGTTCGCGTCGCAGGGTGCTCAGCCACACGGGCTGGGTGCCTGTCCAGGAGGCTCGGGCGAGGGAGGTGAGTTGGGGGTGTGGTCCGATTTCCCACACCGATCCGGCTGCTGCCTCTTCGAGTGTGGTCACGGCTTGGGAGAAGCGCACGGGTTCACGTATGGCCCGTCCCCAGTAGTGGGGGTCGGTCGCTGTTTCGGGTGTGTGCCATGCGCCGGTGACGGAGGAGGCGAACGCTGCCTGGGGTGGTGAGAGCGGGGTGGTGGCCACGGCTTCGGTGAAGGGTGTCACCGCGCCCTGCATGGCGGCGGAGTGGAACGCGTGGCTGACGACCAGGGGTCGGCATCGCAGTCCGGAGTCCCGGCAGAAGTGTTCCACTGCTTGGGTGGGGCCGGTCACGGTCACTACCCGGGGTGCGTTGTAGGCGGCGATCTCCACGCCGGTGAACCGGGTGAGTGTTGAGGAGACGGTTTCGGCGTCCGCGTGGACGACTGCCATCGATCCGCTGCCGGGTTGGGTTTCCATGAGAGCGCCGCGTGTCGCGGTCAGTCGCAGGAGGTCGTGCAGGGTGAGGACTCCTGCGGTCCAGGCTGCTGTGAGTTCGCCGAGACTGTGGCCGGCCACGGCGTCCGGACGTACTCCGACTGTCTCCAGCCAGCGCACGAGGGCCACTTGCACGCTTACGATGGCGACTTGTGCGTACCGTGTGCGGTCCAGCCGACCGGCCACATCACTGAACAACAGCTCGTGCAACGGTACGTCCAAATGCGACACCAGCAGCGCGGCGCACTCGTCCAGTGCGGCCCGGAACGCGGGCTCGGTCGCGTAGAGGCCTTGGCCCATGCCCGTGTATTGGGAGCCCTGGCCGGTGAACATGAATACCACCGGAGCGGTCGTACCAGCCTTGCGTGACACCGGGTGGTCGCCTGCGGCCACCTGCCGCAAGGCGGCGGCTACTTCGCGTCCGTCGGTGCCCTGGACCACCGCACGGAAACGGTGAGCTGCGCGGCCGGCGTTGGCGGTGAACGCCACATCACCCAACTCTATGCCAGGGACTGCGTCGACCCGGTCGGCGTAGGCGGCGGCCAGGGAGCGCAGGGTCGGTTCGTCCGCCGCGCTCACCCGCAGCACGTGCGACTCCTGAGCCGGCACATCCCTGACAGTTGCTGCCGGTGGCTCCTCGACGATTACGTGCGCGTTGACACCGCCCATTCCGAAGGCGCTCACCGCGGCCCGCCTCGGTTCCTCGCCCCGGGGCCACGCCGTCACACGGTCGGCCAGATAGAACGGTGATTCCTCGAACCGGATGTGGTCGTTGGGGCGTACGACGTGCAGGGACGGGGGGACCATGTGGTGTTCCATCGCGAGCAGGACCTTGACGAGCCCGGCGAGTCCGGCTGCTGGTTCGAGGTGGCCCACGTTGCCCTTCAGGGAGCCCAGTGCGCAGAACTGCGACCGGTCGGTCATCGCACGCCAGGCACGGGTCAGCCCTTCGACCTCGATGGGGTCGCCCAGGCTGGTGCCCGTCCCGTGCGCTTCCACCAGACCGATCGACTCGACCGGCACCCCGGCATCGCGCAACGCCGCGGAGATGACATCGCGCTGAGCGCGTGGGCTGGGTGCCGAGTAACGGGTGGTACGGCCACCGTGATTGACGGCCACTCCCTTGATCAGGCCCCGGATCCGGTCACCGTCCCGCTGGGCGTCGTCGTAGCGCCGCAGTACCACGGCGACGGCCCCCTCCCCAGGGACGAAACCGTCAGCGGTGCTGTCGAACGCACGGCTGCGGTGCCGGGGTGACAGCGCCATCAGGTCGCCCATCGAGCGGAAGTACTCAGGGCTGATGCCGGCGTGCACGGCCCCGATCACCGCGGTGTCGATGTCACCGGTGCGCAGGTGCTGGACCGCGGAGTGCAGGGCGACCAGCGACGACGAGCAGAGGGTGTTGACCAGTCCACTCGGGCCGTGCCAGTCCATCAGGTAGGACAGCCGGTTCGCGATCATCGCCTCCAGCCCCAGGCCCCGCCCGTCGGGTATGCCGAGGCGTACGCGCTCCTCGTGGTAGTGGTCGTGGCTGTACGCGATCCACAGACCGGTGCCGCCGCCGTCGGCCCGTGCGCCGATCCGGCCGCCGTCCTCCAGTGCCTCCCAGATCGTCTCGTACACGATCCGTGCCTGCGGATCGATGAGAGGAGCCTCACGGGCGGAGATCCGGAACGGAGTCGGATCGAACTCGTCCACGCGGTCCAGGAAAGAGGCGTGGGGGACCGGTCCGTCAGCTGTGGCCCAGCGACCTTCGGGCAGGGGGCGGACGGTGTCCCGGCCCTCCGCGAGGAGTTCGGCGAACGCGGTCAGACCGCTCGCCGTGGGAAGCCTGATGGCGGCGCCCACAACGGCGATGTCGCGCGAGCGGGGCGCGGAGTCGGCGGCCGCCGCCTGGGCCGGAGGTCCGGCATCGGGCCGGCGCGCGGTGGCGGTGATCCGTGGGCCGGGGGTGGGGGCGTCGGCCGCGGCCGGGGCGGCCTCGGGAGCCTGGTCGTCCCCGGCCTGGTCCTTGCCTGCCTGGTTGTTTTCGGCCCTGTCGTCCCCGGCCCGGTCGTCCTCGGCCGGCTGCTCGGGCTGGGCGGCCAGGGTCTGGACGAGCTCCGGCGCCTCGTCGACGAGGAACTCGGCGAACTGCTGGGGTGTCGGGTACTCGAAGAAGACGGTCGGGTAGAGGGACAGGCCGTGCTCCTGAGAGATGCGCTCGCTCAGCGTCACCAGGCCGACGGAGTCGAATCCGGCGGACAGGAACTCCGTGTCGGCGTGCTCGTCGGCGGTGTCCGTCAGCGCGAGGAACCAGGCGAGCACCCGTGCGGCCTGCGAGCCGGGGGACGTCGCCGCGGCCACTGGGACCGCCGCCGTGGGTGTCTCGTACCTCTCGTGCTCCGGAACCTCGTGCACCGGCTGGCTCTCGGGCGCCGCGGGGCGAGGCGGCGCAGGAACGGGAGCACTCGGCTGCTGCGGCGGCGGCGAGGCTGCCGCGACCGGGGCACGTGTGTCTCCCGTGCTGAACGCCTGTACGGGGACCCGCTTGGACGACATGTCCGCGAAGACGAGCAGCGGCTGGCCCGCCGTGTCGGTCACCGTCTGTGTGACCCGGCAGGCTTCGTCGTTCCAGAAGGTGATCTCCGTTCGCACGTAGGCGGCGTCGTCCAGCTGCCCGAGGACGTCGAGCCGTCCCACGGAGAGGGGGATGAACGCGGACGCGTCCGCCGCACCGAACACCGGGTTGGCCGGGTCGATGGCCGCGACGGTCACGCTGTCCAGGAGCCCGGGGAACAACTGGACGCCGGACGGGTTCATCTCCCGCTGCCGGGTGCCCTCGATGCGGGCGAGCGTGCCTCCGTCCGGCAGGCTCGCCACCCAGGAGATGTTCCGGTAGTACCGGCCGTGGTGGTAGCCGATCCGCCGCAGCCACCGGTAGAGGCTCGACCCGGCGTGCACGGCGGAGCCGGCGCAGTCGCCCAGCAGGGCGGCGAGCGGGACCGGGGCCGGCGGCGCCGTCCGGGGTTCGGCGGTGAGCCGTCCGGTGACGAAGAGCTCCCCGCTCTCGGCGTCCTCCACGGTGAAGCGCCCGTCCGCCTGGACCCGACCGACCACTCGGCGGGCGCCGGACGGGATGAGCGGGCGGTGGAACAGGATGTCCCGCGCCCCGTGGAAGGGTTCACCGCGCAGGGTGGCGCCCTCGCGCAGGAAGTCGAACCAGGCGACGCCGGGCAGCATGAGCGTGCGGTAGACGGCGTGCTGGGCGATGGGTGCCTCGGCCGGTCCGAACACGCGGGAGAACGTGTATCCGTCCGCCCCCTGGTCCGACACCAGCTCCGCGGGCGCCCCGGGTTCTGCCGAGCGCAGGGGCTCGGCCAGGTTGAGCACCCGGCCGCGCGGCTGGGCGGAGGGCAGCAGGCACTTGTTCCACTTGGTGCCCGTGGCCTGCTGGAATGCCGTCCAGTCGATGTCTTGGCCGGCCTCGTAGAGCTCGGCGGCGAGCGCCGCGAGCACCGCGGCCACCTCCCGCTCGTCGCGGGCGCCGGCCAGCCGCGCGCCGACCTCACCAGGGAGGTGACCGTCGGCACTGCCGTGCCCCGGTGCGGGGTGAGGCGGGTCGATGTCACGTCGGAGAACGTCGGCCAGCGCGTGCTCCAGCGAGAGGCGTCCCCACACGAAGTCGCCGACCGCCTCCCAGCCCGTCGGCAGGTTCACCGCGCCCTCGGGCAAACCGACTTCGCGCAACGCCACCGCGAGGGCGACCCCGGAGCAGATCCGCAGCAACTCACCGGAGAACTCGGCCAGTCGGGCGCCGGTCGCCGCTTCGAACAAACCGAAGATCTCCTGGACGGCCGGTGTGGAGCGGCCGAGGGCGGGCAGCCACGTCGGAACCGGGCCGGCACCGGGCCGTACCGGCACACCGGCGGGGCCGCCGTCCGCGCCCCGCGCACCGGCCCGCAGAAGCCACGACCGCAGGGCGGCGACCAGTTGGCCCGCGTCCGCCCCGGCGACTGCCATCCGCTCGGTACGGTGCGGCCGTGCGAGCCGGGCGGTGGCACACGCGTCGTCGAGGGTGACGGGTCCGTCCGCCAGCGTGGGCAGGAACTCGATCCACTGGGCGACCAGTTCCCGCAGGGCGTACGCGCTGTCGGCGGACAGGGTGAGTACGTGGACGTGTCCGGTCCGCTCGTCGGACCCCGCCGGCCCGGCCGGGGTGACCGCGGGAGGGGTGACGGCTTCGGCCACGACATGGGCGTTTGTGCCGCCGAAGCCGAAGCTGCTCACGGCGGCCCGGCGTACCGGCGTTTCTGGCCAGGGAAGGCTGGTGTCCGGCAGGTGGAAGGGGCTGTCGGCGAGGTTCAGGCGCGGGTTGGGCGATTCCACCGCCACCGCCGGGACGGTGCCCTCGCGCAGTGCGACGATGATCTTCGCAAGTCCGGCGAGGCCCGACGCCGAGTGCAGATGACCGATCCGCCGCTTGATCGAGCCGAGCGCGACGGAATTGCGCGGGACGCCACGACGGGCGAACACCTCGGTGAGCGCCCGTACTTCGATCGGGTCGCCGATGGCGGTGCCCGTGCCGTGCGCCTCGACGTACTGGACGGTCGCCGGGTCGACCGTCCTGTACGCCCTGTCCAGCAGGTCGATCTGGGCTTCCAGGTTCGGTGTGGTGACGCCCATGGTGCGGCCGTCGTTGTTGACCGCGACCCCGCTGATGGCTCCGAGGACCAGGTCGCCGTCGGCGATCGCCGCCCGCATGGGCTTCAGCACCAGCGCGGCGGCCCCCTCCCCGGGCACATAGCCGTTGGCCCTGCTGTCGAAGGTGTGGCACAGCCCGTCCGGGGAGAGGGCCCCGGTGCGGGAGAGAAGCACGAACGTCAGCGGGTCGATCAGAAGGTCGACCGCGCCGACCAGGGCGAGTTCGCAGGCCCCGCTCGCCAGACTCTGGCAGGCGAGCCAGACCGCCGACAGCGAGGACGAGCAGGCGGTGTCGGTCACCAGGCTCGGACCCGCCAGATCGAAGCGGTCGGACAGCCAGGCGGCCATGAAGTTCTGCGACCGCCCCCACAGGGCGGCGGGCCCCGGCCCGCCCACCGCGCCGTCCGCACCGGGCACGTTGGCGGCGCCCGGGGGGACGGTGCCGCGGGCCCGGTCGAACCCGTACGCGTTCATGCGCGCGGCCACGAACACGCCGGCGTCGAGCCGGCGACGCGCGCCCAGGTACCCCGAGTCCTCCAGGGCCCGCGCGCCGACTTCCAGCATCACCCGCTGCTGGGGGTCGAGCAGTACGGCGTCCTCGGCGGTCATACCGAACGCCTCGTGGTCGAAGGAGAACGGGTCCACCAGGAACGCGCCGCGGTGATGCGTTCCCCGGTGGGGACCCTCGCCCAGGTAGAGCCCGCGGGCCCACCGGCTCGGCGGGACCTCGCCGACCTCGACCCCGTCGCGGCCCAGCAGGGCCGTCAGGTCGACGACGTCCTCGGCACCCGGGAGCCGTACCGCGAGGCCGATCACGGCGATGCGGGTGTCGTGCTCGCTCACAGCAGTCCTTTCGTTCGACTCTCCGGTCATGCCTGCACCCGTCTCCGCTGTCCGTCACGGTCGAGCAGGGGGCGCAGCAAGGCGCTCAGCCCCGCGGTGGGCCCCTCGTCGTCCGGGGCGGGAGGCCCTGCGGACGCCGGTGCCTGATGGGCGGCGAGCCCGGCCGCGACGTCGTCGGCCGTGCGGGCCAGCATCAGCAGTGACGGATCGACGGTCAGGCCACTGCTCTGCTCAAGGGCCGTGGTCAGTTCCGCGATCACCAGCGAGTCGAGCCCCAGCCCTTGGAGCGGGCGGTCCGCCGGGTCCTCTCCCAGTACTTGGAGGAAGGCGTCCCGTACCCGCGCGCGCATGATCGCGACGTCCTGCCCGGTGGGCACCGGCGCGGGTGCCACCGAGGCCTCGGCCCGCGCCGTCGTCAGCGCCGGCCCTTCGGACGCGGCGGCCTTCGCCGGGGTGGCGGGAGCGCTTCCGGGGAAGATCACCGCGCCGCCCGACCGCAGGTGGTCGAAGAAGGCGTCCAGTGCGTCCTCGGCGCTGATGGAGTGTGCGGCGGAGAAGGACTCGTCCGCCTTCATGCCGGTACCCGTCCAGTTGGGCCACGCGTGTGCCGTGACCGTGGTCGCGGCGCCGTTCTCCCGCTCGGCGAGGGCCAGTTGGTAGGCGTTGGCGAGGCTGTAGTCGACCAGGCCCCGGCCGGCCATTGCCTGCGTACCGGCGATCGAGGACACCAGGACCGCGAAGTCGGCGCCCTGTTCCTTGGCCAGCCGTACGACGTGCAGCGAGCCGGAAACCTTGGGGGAGAGCACTTTCTCGGCCTGGTGCCACGGCCGCCGGTGCATCGCTCCGAACGGGTTGACCCCGCCGGACGCGTGCACGATGCCGACCAGCCGGCCCCAGCGCGCGCCGAGCTGTTCGGCCACCGCGGCGAGGGCCGCGGGGTTCGACACGTCGCAGGTCAGGTAGGCGACTTCGGCACGCTCCGCCAGTCCCCGCAGTGTGGCGGAGTTCTCCGCGTCCACCACGGACCGGCCGATGACGCCGATGCGCCGGGCGCCCCGGTCGATCAGCCGCTCGACCAGGCGCCGCCCCACCGCGCCCAGTCCACCGGTGACCAGGCAGTACCCGTCGGTGGGCAGGGAGTACGGCGGGCCGGGCGGGGCCGGCTCCGGTTCCGGCTCGTACCTGACGCCTTGCCGGTACGCGGCGACCGCTGTGCCGGCGTCGCTCCCGGGGCGCAGGGCTGCGTATTCGGCCGCCACCCGGGCGGCCAGCACCTCGGCCGGCTCGGCCGGGTCCAGGTGGACGATCGCGGTGGGCTTGCGGCTCTCGGCCCCGGCGGCCCGTACGGCCATGGCCATGGCGGCCCGCTCGGGGTGCAGACTGCCGCGCTCCCCGGGGTGCACGGCCGCGTCGTGCACCCCCGCCCAGAGAAGTGTTCCGTGTTCGGGCAGCGTCTTCATCAGCTCGCTCAGCCGGGCCCAGAAGCCGCTGAGGTCGAGGGGCTGGCCGCCCTGACTGCCCGGGGCATCGACCACGACGACCGCGTCCGCCGGTCGGCCGGGCTCCACGACGGTCACGCCCCGCTCCCGCAGAGCCGTCGTCAGAGCAGGCACGAGAGCGGGTTCGTCGGCGACCAGGCGCACCGTGCCCGGTGCGGTCGCGGGGCCGGGCACGAGGTCCCTCACCCGCCACGCGACGCGCACGGCCTCGCCGCCGGCCGGTGCCGGTGCCGGTTCCGGGGCCGGGGCGACGGCCGGGTCGGTGGTGTGCCAGTACGACCCCCGTGCGAACGGGTAGGTGGGCAGGTCCGTGACCCGGGCGCCCGCCTGAGAGAGCGAGGCCCAATCGGTGTGCGCGTAACCGGCCCTGACCAGTTCCGCGACAGCGGCGATCCGGTGCGGTGCCGCCGTCGAGCCGGTGCGGCGCGCCGCCTCTTCGGCGGTCAGGTCGATGTCGACGCGCGCGACCGGGATGCTGCCGGCGGCGACCGAACGCAGCGCGGCGGCGAGGTCCGCTGCTGTCCGTCCGTGTACGGCGGTCTGGAACTCCGAGGCGGAGCGCCCGGTGTTGGCGGTGTGGCAGAGGTCCGCGGTCTCCCAGTCGTCCCGTGCCCTGTCGACCCGGTCGGCGTAGGTTGCGGCCAGGGAGCGCAGGGTCGGTTCGTCCGCCGCGCTCACCCGCAGCACGTGCGAGTCCTGGACCGGCACATCCACATCCCTGACCGGTGGTGCGGGTGGTTCTTCGACGATCACGTGCGCGTTGACACCGCCCATCCCGAAGGCGCTGACCGCGGCCCGCCTGGGCTCCTCACCCCGGGGCCACGCCGTCGCGCGGTCGGCGAGATAGAACGGTGAGTCCTCGAACCGGATGTGGTCGTTGGGGCGTACGACGTGCAGGGACGGGGGGACCATCCGGTGTTCCATCGCGAGCAGGACCTTGACCAGTCCTGCGAGTCCGGCTGCTGGTTCGAGGTGGCCCACGTTGCCCTTCAGGGAGCCCAGTGCGCAGAACTGCGACCGGTCGGTCATTGCACGCCAGGCGCGGGTCAGTCCTTCGACCTCGATGGGGTCGCCCAGGCTGGTGCCCGTTCCGTGCGCTTCGACCAGACCGATCGACTCGACCGACACCCGGGCGTCGCGCAGCGCTGCGGAGATCACTTCTTGCTGCGCCGTGCTGCTCGGAACGGTCAGTCCGCTCGTGCGGCCGCCGTGGTTGACGGCACTGCCCTTGATCACGCCACGGATGCGGTCACCGTCGCGCAGCGCGGCACGCAGCGGTTTGACGACCACCGTCACCACACCCTCCCCGGGCACGAACCCGTCCGCACCCGCGTCGAACGGGCGAGAGGTGCCCGAAGGGGAGAGGGCGCGCAGGTTCTTCATCGCGACGTAGTGCAGCGGGGAGACGGCGACCCGGACGCCGGCGACGACGGCCTGCTCGCACTCGCCGTCACGGATGCTGCGCACCGCCGTGTGCAGGGCGACCAGGGACGACGAACACAACGTGTCGATCGTCATGCTCGGCCCCCGCAGATCCAGGAACCAGCTCACCCGGTTCGCCAGGAACGCGTTGTGGTTTCCCAGGCCGCTGGGGGCGTCCAGCTCCGGTGCGATGTTGTAGTCCTTGTAGTGCTGGTAACTGGCGCCCACGAACACGCCGGTGGAGGCGGACAGCCCACGCGGCGGCAGGCCGGCCGACTCCAGCGCCTCCCACGTCGTACGCAGCAGCCAGCGGGCCTGCGGGTCGAGCACCTCGGCCTGCTTGGGGAAGAAGTCGAAGAACCGGGCGTCGAACTCGTCCACGTTGTCCAGGAATCCGCCGACGTCGGGCTCCTGCCCGTCGGCGTACCGGCCCCAGCGGTGCGCCGGAGCCGGGCGGATGGCCGCACCCGGGCCGGTGAGCAGCGACCACAGTCCCTCCTCGTCGGGCGCCCCCGGGAGCGCCAGAGCCAGGCCGATGACCGCGATGTCCTGAGACGCCGCTGTGTCGTCGCGGGCCGCTCCGGGGTCGCTGACCGGGCCGGCCGCCCACCCGCCGTGGCCTGCGGCCCGGTGGTCGACCGGCATCCGGTGGTCGACGGGCATCCGGTCGTCGGCGGGCGTCGGGTCGTCGACGGGCTGCGCGTCGTGACCGGGCATCGGGACGGGAGCGGGCTTCCGGTTGTCGGCGGGCGTCCCGTCGGCTGTGGCCGGAGCGAACACACCGTCGGCGGCCAGCCCGGCGACATGCGCGGCCAGAGTGCGGCAGTCCGCGGCGTCCAGGACGTCCGTCGGTGTCAGCTCCACCCCGTACGTCTCCCGCACGTCGGCCGCGACGGCGGTCGCCAGCATGGAGTCGAGCCCCACGGCGGACAGCGACGTGGTCGCGGTGACGCCCGGGTCGTGGAGGACGGCGCGCATCACGTCGACGATCGCCGCCTCCGCCGCCGCGACCTGCGGCGCCCGACGGGCGGACGCGAGCGGGGTCCTGTCGTTCCCGGCCACCGTCCGGTACTCGATGTCGTCGAGCCGGACCAGTACCCGGCCGTCGGCGGCGAGGAGGAGCGCGTGGCCGCGTCGTGTGCCGTCGCTCCCCGGCTCGGCGCCGTCGAGCAGCACGAACGCCGTCTGGGCGGGGTCGCCCCAGCGCACGGCCCGGCCGATGGAGACCGGCAGGTACGTGGCCGACGGGGCGGCGGGGTCTGCCAGCGTGAGTACGGCCATGGTCTGCAGGGCGGCGTCGAGAGCCGCCGCCTCGGCGTCCAGTGGGCCGTCCGCCGCCAGGCCGATCCGCGCGACCACGCGGCGGGGCCCGTAGTGGATCTCCGCGATGGACCGCAGCGGCCCGGACAGCTCCATGCCCTTCGCCGCGAACCAGGCGTAGAGGCCCGCCGGTTCCAGGATCCGGCCGAGGCCGGCCCGCAGCGTGCCGACGTCCTGCGCGGCAGGCGCCGGTGAGCCGGCCGGGGCATCGGCGGTGGTGATCCGCGCGATGATCCGTCCGCCGTGGCGGAAGCCGGCCGGCCCGCCGCGGGCGGGGTCGTCCAGATCGCTGGTCAGGGAGTGGCTCCCCGTCCCCCGTCCGGTGAAGGTCACCTGCCGCAGTACGCCGCTCGACCGCAGCGCGAGGGCCACGGGCAGGGCACCGGGCACGGTCTCCTCGCCGAGCACACGGTGGGCGCGCGAGAGTCGGCGTACGACCTCGTCCACATCCTCCGTGGCCGCCGCGAGGGGTGCCGCGGGGCGGGCCCCGAACGGGTAGGGCGGCAGGACGACGCGACGTACCGCAGGGTCCGGGTACACCGTGGTCCAGTCGACGTTCCCGCCGCCGACGAAGCGGAAGGCGGGGGCGCTGAGCCCGGTCGACGGGCCCTCCAGCACGGTCCCGCCGCGTACGACGGCGCCCGCCGCCCGGTCCGCCAGGCGCAGCGCATGGGCCAGGCCGGCGCTCAGCTCGTCGGCCGTGCGCCCGACCACGGCGACCCTGTACGCCTGGTGGTCGCGTCCGACGGCGCTGGAACGGCACAAGGCGCTCAGCCCCGCCGCGGCTTCCCGCCGCAGCATCGGCCGGACGTCCGCCATGCGCCGGACCAGTGCGTCGGGGGTGTGGGCGGACAGGACCAGCAGGTGCTCGTCCGGTTCGACGGCCCACCTGGCGCGGTCGCCCACCGCCTCGTGGCGCGGCTCGCCGACGTACTCCTCCACGACGATGTGCGCGTTGGTCCCGCCCATGCCGAAGGAGCTGACTCCGGCCCGCCGCGGCCCGTCCGACTTCCACGGCTGCGGCTCGACCGGAATCTCGAACAGCCCGGCGGACAGGTCCAGGTGACTGCTGGCGCTCTCGAAACCGGCGACGGGAGGTATCTCCCCGTGCCGCAGGCACAGCAGGACCTTCAGCAGTCCGGCGAGTCCGGCCGCCGGCTCCAGGTGCCCGATGTTGCTCTTCACGGTTCCGATGCGGCAGGGCTCGATCCGGTCCCGGTCATCGCCGAACACCTCGGTCAGCGCGGCGATCTCGATCGGGTCGCCGAGCCGGGTGGCCGTACCGTGCGTCTCGATCAGGGAGATGTCCGCCGGTACGAGTCCGGCGTCGTCCAGAGCCGCCCGTACGACTGCGGCCTGGGCCTCGCTGCGGGGCACGGGCAGTGCGCTACCGCGCCCTCCGTGGTTGACGGCCGTACCCCGGACGACACCCCAGATCCGGTCGCCGTCCTGCTCGGCGTCCGCGAGCGGTCTCAGCATCAGGGCCAGCGCACCCTCGCCGGGAAGGAAGCCGTCCGCCCGCTCGTCGAAGGGCCGGGGCAGGGTCTCGGACAGGGCGCCGAGCTGGCTGAGGCTGCGGTAGTACCAGGGCGTCAGGCCCACCTGGCACGCCGCCACGACGGCGGCGCCGCAGTGGCCCGCGCGCAGGGCGGTGACCGCCTGCTGGACGGCGACGAGGGACGACGAGCACAGGGTGTCCACGGTCTGCGAAGGACCGGTCAGGTCGAGCGCGTACGAGATCCGGTTGGCCAGTACGGCGTTCATGGAGCCGAGGGCGGTGTGGGGCCCGACGGTTTCCAGGCCCTGTGCGTCGCGGTGGTGGGTGTACGTGGCGCCGACGAAGACGCCGATGTCGCGGCGGCCGGCGAGACCGCTGTCGTCCCGCACGGCCCAGGCGTGTTCCAGCAGCAGCTTCTGCTGGACGTCCATCTCCTCCGCCTCGCGTACCGAGATGCCGAAGAAGCCGGG
This sequence comes from Streptomyces sp. NPDC054887, assembly GCF_053610585.1. Lineage (NCBI taxonomy): Bacteria > Bacillati > Actinomycetota > Actinomycetes > Kitasatosporales > Streptomycetaceae > Streptomyces > Streptomyces sp. NPDC054887. Next base: position 21,622 of record NZ_JBSGYQ010000055.1, read on the forward strand.
GTCGAAGCGGTCGGTGCCGGTGACGAAGGCGCCGCGGCGGCAGTAGGTGCCCGTCATCCGGGGGCCGCGCGGCTCGAAGTGGGCGTCGATGTCCCAGCGTTCGGCGGGCACCTCGGTGAAAGCGTGGGCGCCGGAGCGGAGCAGGGACCACAGCTCTTCGGCTCCGCCCACCGCGCCCGGGAGATCACCGGACACGGCGACGATCGCGATGTCCGCGTCGCGGCCGGCGGCGGCCGGTTTCCGTCGTGCGTGGATGCGTGAGGGGTCGTCCGGGCGCGGCGCGGCGGCCTCGGCGGCCCCAGGATCCGCAGGGGACGCACCGGACGCGACGGGCTCAGTGGACGCCAAAGGTGCAGTGGAGGCAAGGGGCTCAGTGGACGCAAGGGGCTCAGTGGACTCCGTGCGCACCGGGGTCTGCGGCGACGGGACCGCGACCCCCGCGCCGTAACGGTCCGTCAGGGCCTGGACCACCTCGTCGAACTCGCCGTACTCCAGAAAGAGCGTCGCCGGGAGGTGGATGCCCCACCTGCGGGACAGTTCCTCCGAAAGCTCCACGCTCATGATCGAGCTCATGCCGTAGTCCGAGAGGGGAGTGCCGCGGTCGAAGGCGGTGAGGCCCAGCCGCTCGCTCAGGAACTGTTCCAGCGCGTCGGCGACACGCTCGTCGACCCCTTCGCCGCTTCCGTCTCCGGCATCCCGCACGCCGTCCCCCGCACCGGAGGCGGAGGGTGCGCCGGCCTCCACGGCATCGGGCTCGACGACCACGTCACCGGCGTCCGGGTGGGCCACGACCACCTGGCGGGGACCGTCCTCCGCCCCCAGCACCGCGATCAGTGAGTCCAGACCCTCCGTCGTCTCCAACGGACGGACGCCGCGCCGCCGCAGTTGTTCCGCGACGGCCGTACCCATGCCCACCTCGCCCCACAGACCCCACGCAACGCTCAGCCAGGGCGACCCCTGCGCCTGCGCGAAGGCGTCCAGGTAGGCGTTGGCGGCGGCGTACCCGCCCTGCCCCAGGTTGCCGAACGTACCGGAGACCGACGCGAACAGTACGGCGAAGTCCAGGTCCTGCCCGGACACCGCGGCGGCCAGCTCCCGGACCCCCTCGACCTTGGGGCGCATCACCGCCGCGATGTCCTCGGCGGTGGCGCTGCGGATCAACCCGTCCTTGAGCGTGCCCGCCGCGTGAATCACACCGTGCAGCTCGCCGTACTCCGCGCGGAAGCGCTCGACCACGGCGGCCAGCGCGCCCGGGGTGGTGACGTCCGCACGGTAGGAGACGATCTCGCAGCCGCGCGCGCCGATCGCCGCCGTCCGGTCGTGGTCGGCGCCGGCCCCTCCGGAGCGGCTGACCAGCGCGACGACGCCGGCGCCCTCCCGCGCGAACCGGTCGGCGACCTCCAGGCCCAGCCCGCCGTGTCCACCGAGGACGAGGTAACGCCCACCCTGTCTGACGGGCCCGTGACCCGGTCGGACCGAGGCGTATGCCGACCGGTCGCGCACCCGGACCGGCCGAAAGCGGACACCCTGCCGGTAGCCGACCTCGGTGGGCCCGTCGCTGTCGCCGAGCTCGGCCAGGAGGGCGCGAAGGGCGTCGTCGCCCCGGTCGATGTCGACAAGGCGCGGGCGGAGGCCCGGGTACTCGATGGCGGCGGTGCGGACGAAGCCCCACAGGGCGGCCCGCGCGGGCACCGGCCGGTCGCCGTCCGCGACCGGCTGCCCGTCCTGGGTCACCACGAAGAAGCGGGACTTGCGCCGACGCTCACCGAGCGTCCGTAGGGCGGCCAGACAGGCGTACAGACCGAGGCGCAACTCCGCCGACTCCTCCTGTACGCCGCCGAACGCGTCGCCCGCGTTCCACAGGTGCACCACTCCCGCGACGGGGTCGCCGATCTCCTCCCAGAGCCTGCGGAACGCCTCGTCGTCCGGCTGAGTCACCATGCGCCGGTCGCGGTCGTGCGCCTGGGCACCGGACGGGCCGACGCCGACCTCCACTACCCGGGCGCCCTCCGCCCGCAGTTGGCGCGCGGCGCGGTCGCCCAGACTGCCGGCGGAGCCGTTGTGCAGCACCACCCAGGTCCCCGTCGCCGGCTCGCGCCGCTCGTCGGCAGCCGGTGCGGGCCGCCAGTCGATCCGAGTGATGGGGAGCATGGGTGTCCGCGGTACGGCCTGTGCGACGGCGGGTCGCGAAACGGCGGCCGTACGACGCATCCGGATCGCCTCGAACTCCGCGACGACCTCGTCCGAGGGCCCCAGCAGCAGGGCGTCGGCGGTCGCGTACGCCCCATCGACGCCGGTGCGGCGCACCAGGACGGTCGCACCGGCCGACAGCACCGACAGATCGGCGAGGACCGCCACCCGGGCGACACCGATCGGGAGCATGGGGTACGGGCCGGCCGTCCCCGTGAGGTCCTGGAGGGCACAGCTGACGACCTGGAACACTCCGTCGACCAGCAGCGGGTGGGCGTACCAGGGAATGGGTTCGGAGTCGGACCGCAGCGTGGCCCGGGCCACGCCGTCGTCCGTGACGGCGAGTTCGCGGACGGTACGGAAATCCGGCCCGTACTGCAGACCCTCACGCGCCCAGCTCTCGTACAGCCGCCCCGAGGTGATCACCCGTGCGCCGGACGTCTGCCAGTCGGCACCGACGGGCCGAGCCGGGACTGTGCCCCCGAGCAGCCGGCCGGTTCCGGTGGACAGCGGTTTGCGGTCGCCGGCCACCACGGTGCTCAGCTCGAAACGGGTCCGCGGCTCGAAGGTCACGTCGAGCCGGACGGGAGCCGCCTCGTCGTCGGCGATGGCGAGTGGCCGCAGGAACGTCACATCGGTGAGTTCCAGTGGCGTGAAGGGCCGCCGCTGGGCGACCCCCACCATCGCCATCTCCAGCTGCACCGCTGCGGGCAGCAGCCCGGTACCCGCGGAGCGGTGCTGGGCGATGAAGGGCTCCTGGCCCGTGAACGTCTTCTCGTACGTCTCGGCTGGGTGCGTCACTGTCCCTCGCCCTGGTGCTCGTAGTGACGGTCGAAGAGCGGGTGGCCGACGGCACTCGTCGCGATGCTGTTGCGACGAGCGTGCGGAGCCGTCAGCTCCCTTCGGTTGAAGGGGTAGGTGGGGATGGTGGTGGTCTGTTGGCCCTTGCCATGGTGCAGGGCGGCCCAGTCGAGGTCGCCGGATGTGTGGTTGATGTAGGTGGTCAGTGCTGCGTGGATCTCGGTCTGGTCGGTGCGTTCGCGTCGCAGGGTGCTCAGCCATACGGGCTGGGTGCTTGTCCAGGAGGCTCGGGCGAGGGAGGTGAGTTGAGGGTGTGGTCCGATTTCCCACACCGATCCGGCGCCTGCCTCTTCGAGTGTGGTCACGGCGTGGGAGAAGCGCACGGGTTCGCGTATGGCCCGTCCCCAGTAGTGGGGGTCGGTCGCTGTTTCGGGTGTGTGCCATGTGCCGGTGACGGAGGAGGCGAACGCTGCCTGGGGTGGTGAGAGCAGGGTGGTGGCCACGGCTTCGGTGAAGGGTGTCACCGCGCCCTGCATGGCGGCGGAGTGGAACGCGTGACTGACCACGAGGGGCCGGCATCGCAGTCCGGAGTCCCGGCAGAAGTGTTCCACTGCTTGGGTGGGGCCGGTCACGGTCACTACCCGGGGTGCGTTGTAGGCGGCGATCTCCACGCCGGTGAACCGGGTGAGTGTTGAGGAGACGGTTTCGGCGTCCGCGTGGACGACTGCCATCGATCCGCTGCCGGGTTGGGTTTCCATGAGAGCGCCGCGTGTCGCGGTCAGTCGCAGGAGGTCGTGCAGGGTGAGGACTCCTGCGGCCCAGGCTGCTGTGAGTTCGCCGAGACTGTGGCCGGCCACGGCGTCCGGACGTACTCCGACCGTCTCCAGCCAGCGGACGAGGGCCACTTGCACGCTCACGATGGCGACTTGTGCGTACCGTGTGCGGTCCAGCCGACCGGACACATCACCGAACAGCAAGTCCAGGAGCGGTACGTCGACATGCGGAGTCAGCAACCGGGCACTCTCGTCGAGCGCTTCGCGAAACGCGGGCTCGGTCGCGTAGAGGCCGCGGCCCATGCCCGTGTACTGGGAGCCCTGGCCGGTGAACATGAAGACCACCGGAGCGGTCGTACCAGCCTTGCGTGACACAGGGTGGTCGCCTGCGGCCACCTGCCGCAGAGCGGCGGCTACTTCGCGTCCGTCGGTGCCCTGGACCACTGCACGGTAGCGGTGGGCCGCGCGGCCGGCGTTGGCGGTGAACGCCACATCACCAAGTTCTTGCGTACCGATTCCGTCGATCCGGTCGGCGTAGGTTGCGGCCAGGGAGCGCAGGGTCGGTTCGTCCGCCGCGCTCACCCGCAGCACGTGCGAGTCCTGGGCCGGCGCATCCCTGACGACTGGTGCGGGTGGCTCCTCGACAATCACGTGCGCGTTGACACCGCCCATTCCGAAGGCGCTCACCGCGGCCCGCCTCGGTTCCTCACCGTGGGGCCAGGCCGTCACACGGGCGGCCAGGTAGAACGGTGAGTCCTCGAACCGGATGTGGTCGTTGGGGCGTACGACGTGCAGGGACGGGGGGACCATCCGGTGTTCCATCGCGAGCAGGACCTTGACCAGACCTGCGAGTCCGGCCGCTGGTTCGAGGTGGCCCACGTTGCCCTTCAGGGAGCCCAGTGCGCAGAACTGCGACCGGTCGGTCATTGCACGCCAGGCGCGGGTCAGTCCTTCGACCTCGATGGGGTCGCCCAGGCTGGTGCCCGTTCCGTGCGCTTCGACCAGACCGATCGACTCGACCGACACCCGGGCGTCGCGCAGCGCTGCGGAGATCACTTCTTGCTGCGCCGTGCTGCTCGGAACGGTCAGTCCGCTCGTGCGGCCGCCGTGGTTGACGGCACTGCCCTTGATCACGCCACGGATGCGGTCACCGTCGCGCAGCGCGGCACGCAGCGGCTTGACGACCACCGTCACCACACCCTCCCCGGGCACGAACCCGTCCGCACCCGCGTCGAAGGGCCGCAAGGCGTTGGTCGGTGAGAACGACCGTAGGCGCGCGCCCAGTTGGAAGTACTGCGGCGACATGGCCATGTGCACGCCGGCGACGATGGCCTGCTCGCACTCGCCGTCACGGATGCTGCGTACCGCCGTGTGCAGGGCGACCAGGGACGACGAGCACAACGTGTCGATCGTCATGCTCGGCCCGCGCAGGTCCAGGAACCAGCTCACCCGGTTCGCCAGGATCGCGTTGTGGTTCCCCAGCCCCGCCGCCGTCTGCACGACGTCCCCCACGACCATGTCACGGTAGTGCTGGTAGCTGGCGCCCACGAACACGCCGGTGGACGGCTGGCTCTTCCCCGCCAGGCCGGCGTCCTCCAGGGCCCGCCAGGCGGACTGGACGAGATGGCGCTGCTGGGGGTCGATCCATTCCGCCTCGGCGGGCGAGAGCCGGAAGAACCCGGGGTCGAAGTCGGTGAGTCCTTCGACGAAGCCGGCGCGCCTGAGGTTGACGGTGCCGGGCTTGCCGTCGGTGCCGTAGTACGCGTCGATGTCCCAGCGGGATGCGGGTACCTCGCTCAGGCAGTCCTCACCGGCCAGCAGGACACGCCACAGCTCCTCGACGTTCCGGGCCTTGGGGAACACCCCGTCGAAGCCGACGACGGCGATGTCGTGCAGGTCCGCGTCACCGGACGCCGGGCCGGCAGGCTGCTCGGCCGCCGGCACCGGGGCGGGAGAGGGGGCCCTGTAAGGAACGGGCTGCACCGGCTCCTTGATCGGAGCCGCTTCCTGAACCGGAACAGCCTCCGGGGCGGCTATTGCCTCCGGGGCCGCCGGAGTCGGCTCCGGGAACTCCGCGGGCTCGGCAGCCGGCGCAACAGCGTCCGCCGCCGGGGTGCCCGCTTCGGCGGGCGCCGCGGTGACCCCGTACTCGTCCCGCAGTTCGGCGGCCAGCCGGTCGACGGTTCCGACCTCCAAGACCAGCGTCACCGGGATGTCGACGTCAAGTCTGGCCCGGATGTCCTGGGCCAGCGAGACCGCGAGCATCGAGTCGAGCCCCTGCTCCTGCAGCGGCCTGTCCGTCTCCAGTTCGTCGACGTCCAGCTCCAGGGCGGCGGCCACCCACCGGGCCAGCGCCGCTTCGAGACCGCCGGCCGCCTTGCGGCCGAAGGCCGGCACCGGACGGTGGCCGTTGGACGACGGCCCCCGGGCCGGCGCGGGGGCCGGCGCGGGCGCGGAGCGGTGACCGCTGTGTGCGTCACCTCCCGCGGGGTCGGACGGCGGCGCCGGGGAAAGCCGCTTCCAAGTGATCCCGCGGGCCTCCAGCACGGTTTCCTCGCCGTCGAGGACGACCAGACTCGCGGTCAGCAGACCGGAGTCGGGCCCGGTGTCCCGGTCCCGCCGGGCGTACACCCGTGCGGTGTCGGGGAGCCGGCCGAGGACGGTGAGCCGCTCGATGGTGAACGGCACGTACAACCCCTGCGCCCCGCAGGCGGCCAGCGCGATCTGGAAGGCGCCGTCGATGAGCCGGGCGTCCAGCGCACCCGTGGTCCGCCCGTCGCCCCGCAGCACCCCCCATGCCTGCCCGGGTGCCACGGACAGTGTGGTCACGGTGCGGAAGCCCGCGCCGTAGCTGAGCCCGGCGCGTTCGAACGCGTCGTACATCGTGTCGAGTCCGACGGCGGTGAAGCCCTCGGTGGAGGCGGGAGGGGCGAGCGTCGGCTGCTCGGCCCCGGTCACCTCCGCGTTGCAGACCAGGGCCCCGCCGCCGTCACGGAAGGCGACCGTGTCCTTGTCGCGTGCGGCGGTGAGCGTGGCGGGCGCCTCGACGGCCGCGCGGAACGTGAGGTCCCGCAGGCCGAACCGGGCCCGGTCGAGGAACTCGGCGATCTTGCCGGGGTACCCGGCTCCGGGCAGTGTCGGCTTCCCGAGGACCACGTGTTCCGCGGCCTCCGGGTGCTCCGTCCACGAGCTCCTCGGACGACCGGACCGGTCGTCCCGGACACCCGCGTCCGGCTGCACGGAGGGCTCCAGCCACAGGTACGTCTCCGCGTGCGGCGCGGTCGGGAAGCGTACGCCCGCCCGGCGGCGCGGCCCGGCGGGCAGGTCCGCGCCGGCGACGAACGCGCGGGCCGCCGCGTCGAGCGTCTCGCGGCTCACTCCGGCGCCGACGGGCTCGGCGTGGGTGCGCGACGCGTCGGACGCCACCCCCACGTGGAGGGAGCGGGTGTCCTGGACCCCGGCCAGGAACAGCCGGAGCTTGTCTTCGAGCTGCTCCACACTGTCGGCCACGCACGCCAGCCGGTGCGCCGCGGCCTGCCGCTGCCGGCTCGCCTCGCTCAGCGCGTCGAGGGACGGGCAGTACGAGGAACGCAGCATCAGTACGAGCCGGTGGGCCAGGGTGCGCAGCGCCTCCTCGGAGCTCGCGGACAGGACCAGCAGCCGCGGACCGGACGTGTCGGCGTCCGGCGCCGTGGCGGGGCCGGCCTCCACCACCGCGTGGGCGTTCGCGCCGCCGAAGCCGAAGCTGCTGATGCCCGCGACGCGCCGGCCGCCGCCCCACGGCAGTGGCCGGTCGGCCACGAACAGGGGCGAGCCCTCGAAGTCGAAGGACTTGTTCGGGGTGTCGAAGTTCAGCGACGGGGGAATCTGTGCCGCCTGGAGCGCCAGGATCGTCTTGATCAGCCCGGCGATGCCGGCGGCCGGCTCCAGGTGGCCGATGTTGGTCTTCACCGAGCCCACCGCGACCGGCCGCCGGTCGGCCGGGTCGCCCAGGACCGCGTGCAGGGCTTCGAGTTCGATGAGGTCGCCGAGCTGGGTTCCCGTGCCGTGCGCCTCGATGTAGCCGATGTCGGCCGCGGTACGGCCGGACCCGGCGAGCGCCTTGCGCAGCACGGCTTCCTGGGCCGGCCTGCTGGGCGCCGTGAGGAAGCCGGCGCTGCCTCCCGTGTGGTTGACGGCGGTGCCGCGGATCACTGCGAGGACGGGGTCGCCGTCGCGTTCGGCGTCGGCGAGACGCTTGAGGATGACGGCGCCGGCGCCCTCACCCCGTACATAGCCGTCGGCCCCTTCGTCGAAGGCGCGGCAGACCCCCTGCGGGGACAGCATCCCGTTGCGGGCGAAGGAGCGCGTCTTGTCCGGGGTGAGCACCAGGTTGGCGGCCCCGACCACGGCGGCGTCCACATCGCCCGCCCGCAGGTGCATGGCGGCCTGGTGCAGGGCCACGAGGGAGGACGAGCACGCCGTGTCGACGGCGAAGCTCGGCCCCGCCCAGTCGAACACGTGCGACAGCCGGTTGGCGACCATGGAGGCGGCGGTGCCCGTCGCCACGTGCGGGTCGCCGTAGCCGATGCTCCGTGCCACGAGTTCGGGGAAGTCGCTCGCGATGGTGCCGACGAAGACGCCGGTGGCGGCTCCGAGAGAGGCGTGGTCGTGGCCGCAGCTCTCCAGGGCCTCCGCGGTCACGCTCAGCAGGATCCGTTGCAGGGGGTCCATGCGGCGGGCCTCGCGGTCGGTGAGCCCGAACCGGGCGGCGTCGAAGTACTCGACACCCTCCACCCAGCCCATCCGCGCCTCGTCGGCCCCGGCGTCGGACCACAGGTGGGCCCAGCCGCGCCTGCCGTCCGGGGCGTGCCCGACGCTGGAGACGCCGCCCACGAGGTTGAGCCAGAACTCGTCCGGTGTGGCGGCGCCGGGGAAGCGGCAGGCCATGCCGATGACGGCCAGGGCGCCGTCGTCGGCCGGCTCCGCGGGGGCCGGCACCGAGGCCGCGTTCTCCACGGTCGCGCTTTCCGCGGGCGCGGGCGCTGGCTCCGCCGGCGCCGGTACGGTCACGGCCTCCCCGGCCTCCGGGCCGAGCAGTCGTACGACACCTTCGGCGCCCAGCAGCCGCGCCAGTTTCACCGGGCTGCCGGAAGCGAAGATCGACGGGGCGGTGATGTCCGCGCCCAGTTCACGGCTGAGCCGCACCGCGGCGAACGTGACGTTGACCGAGTCCCCGCCCAGATCGAAGAAGTTGGCGCGGACATCGAAGTCCGGGTGGTCCAGCGTGGCCGCGAAGACCCGGGCGATCGACTCCGCCAGCGCGTCGGCCGTCCAGCCGGTCACGGCCGGGGCCACCTGCTCCACCTGCGCCACCTGGTCCACCGGTGTCGCGGCGGGCCCGTCGGTGGAGCCGATGATGGTGTCGCGCGTCGGCAGCGGCAGCCGGGCGCGCGCCACCTTGCCGTTGTCGGTCAGCGGCAGGGCGTCGAGACGCACATAGGCGTCGGGCACCATGTAGCCGGGCAGAGAACCGGCGACGAACGCGTCGAGCCGGGACTTGGCCGGCACACCGTCGGCCACCAGGTATGCGGTCAGCCTCGGTTCGCCGCGCCCCTCGAACTTCGCCGCGACCACCACTGCGGCGGTGACGCCGGCGAAACCCTCCAGCACCCGCTCGATCTCCGCGGGCTCGATGCGGTTGCCGCGCACCTTCACCTGGGCGTCCGAGCGGCCCAGCCACTCGATCGCCCCGTCCGTGTGCAGCCGTACCTCGTCACCGGTCCGGTAGAGCCGTACGCCGGTCGCCGGGTGCACGGTGAAGACGTCCTGCGTCAGGTCGGGGCGGCCGGCGTAGCCGCGGGCGAGTCCGGTGCCGGAGAGGAACAGATCGCCGGTGTCTCCGGCCGCGCACGGCTCCAACTCCGCGTCGAGTACGTGCAGTTCCATGTTGGGCAGGGGTTCGCCCAGCGGCAGGAAGGAGCCCACCGAGGTGACGTGGTGGCACGAGGCCCAGATGGTCGCCTCGGTCGGCCCGTACAGGTTCCAGAGCGCGCGGGCCGGCGCGTGCAGGCGCTCCGCGGTGGCCGGCGGCAGGGCCTCGCCGCCCGAGAGGACCGTGAGCTCCGGGTGGGGAGTCCAGCCTGTGCCCAGCAACAGGCGCCACAGGCTCGGTGTGGCCTGGGCGACCGTCACCTCACCGGCCGCCTCCGCCAGTCGCAGCGGGTCGCCGGCCGTCTCGCGAGAGGCCAGGACCACCGTCGCGCCGACCGTCAGCGGCAGGAACAACTCCAGCAGGGAGATGTCGAAGGCCACGGTGGTGTGCGCGAGCACGGTGTCGTCGGGCGACACGGCTAGGCGCTCCCCGATGCCGGTGAGGAAGTTGGCCAGCGCCCCGTGCTCGACCTCCACGCCCTTCGGGGCGCCGGTCGACCCGCTGGTGAACAGCAGGTAGGCGAGGTCCCCGGAGGCGACCGGCGGCGGCACCGCCTGCGCCGAGCCGTCCGCCTCGGGCACACGCAGCGCGGGGCCGAGCGAGGCGCCCAGGGCGTGGGTGCGTGCGTCGGTGACGATCAGGTCGCACTGCGAGACGGTGACGTACTGCTGAAGCCGCTCCACGGGGTATCCCGGGTCGAGCGGCAGGAAGGCCGCACCGGCCCGCAGGATGCCGAGCATGGCGGGGATCAGCGCGAGGTCCCGCTCCATGAGTACGCCGACCACCGAGCCGGATTCGACGCCCTGGTCGTGCAGGCGGGCGGAGACGGCGTCGGCCCAGGCGTCCAGGGCGGCGTAGTCCAGCGTGCCGGCGGCGGTGCGGACAGCGGTGGCCCGGGGCCGGCCGGCCGCCGTGGCGGCGAACAGGTCGAGAAACGTTTCGGCCACGGGGGTGGCGGCGGAGCTCTCCCGCTGCGCCTCCGCCGGCTCGGCGGACCGCTCCTCGGGCCGCGCGTCGCCAGGGGGCTCCTCGCCGTGGAGCAGGGCGGTGAGAACCATGTCCTCGACCTGCTCGGTGAACTCCAGCGCCTCGTCCTCGTCCATGGCGGTCTCCCGCACGAAGACCGTGGGGGGACCGTCGTGCAGGCACAGCAGCGCGATCTCGGTGTGCGGTTCGGCGGACGCTTCCTCCCCCGCACCGCGGTCCAGCACCATGACCCGGGTGAAGCTCGGCTCGTCGGAGCCCAGCGGACGCCCGGCCAGGCCGAGGCGGAGTTCGAGGTCGCCGGCGTAGCCGCGGTGGGCGGCCGCCTCGTCCAGCTTGTTCCGCAGGGACCGGGTGGAGTCACCGTCGAACCGCACGGGGAAACGCGCGGCGGTGATGCCGTGCGTCTGCTCGGCGAGGACCCGCGCGGCGGCGGGCGACCAGGCGAAGTCGAAGGTGTTCTCCCCCGTACGCTCGGCCACGACGGCGAGGAAGGCGCGGACGACCGCTACCGCTTCCTCGCGCGAGGCGGGTGTGTAGGCCAGCTCGTAACGGCCGTAGTGGGCCGCCGCGGCGGAGAAGTCGTCGGCGGGCAGCGGAGCGGGGCGCAGCTGTTCCAGCCGCTTACGCCACCACGGTTCGTGCGGCCGCAGCGCCTTCTGGGCTGCGGCGATGCCGGCCAGCCGTTCCGCCGAGGCGGGCGGCAGCGGCGCTCCCGGCGCGAGGCCGAGCCGCTGCGCGGCGGCCTGACCGCTCAGGGCGCTCCCGTCGACGGCGGCGCAGTCGCTCAGCACCAGGTCGGCGTCCGGGGCGGCCAGGGTGATCGCCGAGGTGGTCACGGACAGGACGGTGGTCTCGGCGCGGGGCTCGTCGCGCGGGATCAGTCTGATCTGGCGGGTGAAGACCGCCCCTTGTTCGGTGACGAGGGTCGGTACGCCGAGCGGGTTCGGGAAGGAGCCGTAGTCCAGGGCCTTGGAGATCCGCACCGCCTCGGCGGCCGTGGTGCCGGCGTGAATGAGGCCGCCGGACGCCATCCGGTCGGACCGCCGGTAGAACCGCCGCTCGCGGCCGCTCGTGTCGACCGGCTCGGGCAGCGTGCGCGCCACCACGTGCGGTACGAGAGCGGCGAAGAGCTCGATGCCCACCTCGGCCGTCTCGTACGTCAGTGACAGGGCGGTGGAGTGGTCGCGGACGGGGAACCAGCGCTCCAGCAGTACGCTGCCGGCGTCGACGGCCTGCGTCATCCGGTGCCAGGTCGCGGCGTGCCGGGACGCGCCCTCGTACAACGCCCAAGCGGGTACGTGGCTGCCCGAGTAGCGGGGGAGCGGCCCGTCGTGGAAGTTGATCGCGGCGACCTTCGGCAGGTCGAGGACCGTGGCGGGCAGGATCCGGAAGTTCACCATGCTGAACAGGTAGTCGAACGGCTTCGCCGAGAGCGCCGCCGCCAAGTCGCCGTTCGGGTCGAGCACGGGAACCGCGTGCTCGGCCGCCCACGCCGACACGGCGGGGTCGTCGCTGAAGACGCCCTCGACCCGTACGCCCGCGTCGAGAAGCTGGTCGGCGCACTGTGTGAGGACCCGGGTGCCGCCGATGATGTAGCAGTTGGTCTGCATGCTCACCCCGTGGCCTTCCCGGCCTCGGCGGCGACGTCGCCGGCCGCCGCGTTGTCGTCGCCGGCCTCGGAGGTGGCCGGATCGTCCGTCACGTCGGCGCACTCGGCGGCGACCCATGCGTCGATCTGGGAGACGACCTCTTCGTCGAGCGAGAGCTGGCCCGGCGCCCACAGCGGGTTGGACAGACCGCGGTGGGTCCGCTCGCACATCTCCCAGTCCTCGTAGTTCGCCTTGTCCCACAGCGCGAACACGGCCTCGTGGGAGAAGTCGCTCTTGGCGGTCTCGGAAGGGTGGAAGAGCCAGAAGTGCCGCACGGTGCAGGTGCCGGGGCTCTCGGGCCAGACCCACTGCATCATCACGTAGTCGGCGGTGAAGCCGAAGAGCAGGTTGGGCAGGATGGTGATCCAGTTGATCTTCTGCCGGTCCGCCTCGGGGACCAGCTCCATCGGCGTTCGGGCGCTGCGGCCGGTCATGGACACGGAGTTGTAGCCGCCGCGGATCGACTGCCACGCCCCGACGATGTCGCCCTTGAGGTCGTAGGTGCCCGCGTCGTCGAAGTCCGTGATGCGGTGCAGGTCCTTGTGGGCAGTGGGGAAGTGGAGGCTCTCATTGACGTTGTGCGCGACGAGCTTCCAGTTCGAGGCGACCGGATAGTCCTTGGCCTCTACGCACTCCAGTTCGGCCAGCTCGTAGACGCGTGCGAACTCGCCGAACTCACCCAGCGATTCGTCGAGGTCCGGGGCGTCGTCGGAGAAGGCGATGAAGACGACTCCGTGGCGGACCTCCGTCCGCACGGGCAGCAGACCGTTCTTCTCCTTCTCGAAGAAGTGGTCCAGGTAAGTGCCGTTCAGGCTCTTGAGCTTGCCGTTGCGGTCGTACACCCAGCAGTGATAGAGGCAGACCAGGCTCTGTCGCTTGCCGGTGGCCTCCTCCACGAGCTTGTAGCCGCGGTGCCGGCAGTAGTTGTGATACGCCTGGATCCCGTCGTCCCCGTGAATGATCAGAACGGATCCGGTTCCGATGTTCAGGGTGCTGTAGGCGCCCTTTTCCTTCAACCGGGAAACATGGTCGACCGGGAGCCAGCGCCGGCCGTAAATCCGGGACATCTCCAGCCGATGCTGTTCCTCACCGGTGTAGAACTCGTGCGACCTGCCGATTCCGCCCGTCTCGAAATAGGGCCTTTCGTCGTCCTGCTCACTGATGAGATCGAACATGCTCGACGCACGCGTCATCTGCTGGACTCCCTCAGGGGTGAAGCGCATGGAATGCGACGCCGCGATACCGGAATTCCGTTGCACGGGGCCTGCGAAAAGGCCGCACCGAGCCCGAGAATGCCGAAACGGCATGCGGAGTGAACGGTGATGTGGTGAGAGGTGCCGGACCGGACCGGGTGTGCGGCACAGGTCCGGCCGGTGGGTGGACGGGCACCGAGGAGATGCCGGCGGCCGGGCCGGCCGCCGGTTCAGGAGGATCACGCCGCACGCACGCGTGGGTGCGGCGTGCCGGCGCGGGCGGCCGACGACGGCACGCTCACCGCTCGGAATGGGGTGCCCTGCTCCGGGTCGGTGCGGCCGGAGCAGGGCCCGTCCTCAGCCCGCCGGGTCGTAGATCCGCTGCTCCTGCGGCACGCCGGCGTCGTCGTAGAGGCGCTCGAGGGCGTCCGGCGCGTAGACCTCGTAGTCGGGCACGATGCCGCCGATCAGGCCGAGCATCTTGTCGGTCCACTCCTGGGTCGCGCTCATCGCGCTCATCGTCGCCCGGAAGAACGGGGGGAGTTCCGTGAGTTCGCCGAGCGTCGTCGTGAAGTCGTAGACGCCCGCGCTCTCCTCGTCGCGCAACTTGTTGTACTCGGCCAGCGCCTCGTCCATCGGCCGCTCGCCCGCCAGGCCCTGGTGGATGCGCTCGGCCAGGAGTTCGCCGTGCATGAAGGCATCGGTGATGCCCCACCCGGTGTAGGGGTCCTTGTGATAGCCGGCGTCACCGACCAGCGCCCAGCCGGGCCCGTGGGCGCGGCGGTAGTAGTTGTCCGGGTAGCGCATGGGCTTGAAGTCCTCTTCGCGCCTGCCCTGGTCGCGCAGCTGCTCACCCATCTCGGGGGACACGTCGTCGAACACGGACTGGAAGCCGGCCTCTACGTCCTGACGGAACTCCTTGAGCTGGCGCCTGGTGCAGATGACGGCCAGCATGTTCACGCCGTCGTTCGTCGGCCAGGTGCCGAACCACTTCTCGTTGAAACCGGTCTTGTGGTGCAGGCCCCAGTCGAGACCGGTGTAGTACGAGTAGTAGATGAAGCCCGCGGCGGGGCGCACGTTGTACAGCTCCGCCCCGACCCGCTTGGCGACCGTGGAGTGGAAGCCGTCGGCGCCGATCACCACGGTGGCGCGGAACTCCTTCTCCGCGCCGTCCCCTTCGCGTCCCCGGATGCCCGTCACGCGACCGTCGGTGAAGACCAGGTCGGATACGGTGAACCCTTCGATGACCTCCGCGCCGGCGCGGCGGGCGGCGTTGACGAGTATCTCGTCCAGCACGGTGCGGCGCGGGCAGTAGACGGCGTCGATACCGTCGACAGGGTCGGCGAACCCGTTGAGCTCGATGCCCCGGTAGGAGTAGTGCATCTTGCGGAGCGCCGGCGTCTTGGCGGCGATGATCTCGTCGAGCAGGCCCCATTCCTGGAGTCGCAGCAGCCCCGCCTGGTGGATGTAGTGGGTCGACACCGCGTCGCTGGGAAACGAGGCCCGGTCCACCACGAGAACGCGGTGTCCCTGTTTGGCCAGCAGCATGGCAACCGGCGATCCCGCGCAGCGGCCACCCACAACAATGACGTCGTACATACGCCCCCCGTCACATGGTTTTTGAGTGCCGATACACCGTGGTCAGCGGTGCGAGCACGGTGTGAAGGCTATGAACGCGCACCAATCAAGGTCAAGCACCAGTAATGGCCGGGTAATTGCCGGACGTTCGGTTCGCGCCACCAGAATCATTCATTCCGCCCGATTGCCGCCAGGAATGCCCGGTTCACCCCGAAGCGAAAGGCGAAGGCGTGACGTACATCACATTCCGTGGTGGGGGCGAGAATTGGCCATGGGGCGGGGCGCGTTTCTTGTAATGCCCACATTGATGTTTGTGCGAGCCGGCCACGGGAACGGCCGCGTCAATGCAGGTCAGCGCAGCCGCGACGGCGACGGAAGGGTGAGGTCCGCACCGCGGCGGCCTGCCTCTTTGCGGCCATAAAGGCCGTGCGGGTCGACGGTTGAACACCCGACGACGAACGGCGCGACTGCCGTGGGTGACGGGGGGTCCGGTGCGCGGACCACCGCCGGGCCTCCGTCCGGGCTCGGGCAACTGCTGCGCGCAGGGCTGAGGTTGAGCGATGTGAACGAACGGTGAAGGCCTCAACCGGAAGCGTCTCACGGATCGCGGACAGACGTTGTGTCCTCGTACGGTGAGCGGCCGGCTGTCTCCGCGACGGACGTACCGATCGACCCTCCGGGCGAGGAGGGCTGCGGCCCCTGCGCCCCCGGCCGGCTGATCGACCCCGAGGAGGCCGAGTTCATGGCCGCCAGGCTCAAGGCGCTCGCCGATCCCGGCAGGTTGCAGATTTCGCGGGCAGCCACCCGCCTGTGTCCTCGCGTGCCAAAGGCCGCTACGGCGCTGCCGTAACCGGCGTCTCCCGCCTCTGCCGCGACCAGACCGCGGACTCTTCGCTTGTTCAGTGCATCCGTCGGGCCGTCTCGCGGACTTTGGGGTCCTCGTCCCTGCACAAGGTCCGCAGTATCCGGATCTGCTGCAACCCGCCCTGTGCGGCCAGCAGCTTGACGGAGGCGAGCCGATGGTGCCGGAGCCGGTCCGGGGCGAGCCGGTCGACGAGGTGGTCGACGGGAATCCGTCGAGCAGAAGGCGCAAGTATGGCTACGGTTTCACGCGTCACGGCCGGTGACGGGTCGTCGAGGAGCGGAATCAGGCGCTCGGCGTCGAAGACGCCCAGGGTGCGCAGGCCCGCCACGGCTCGGGATCGTACGGCGGGGTTCGGGTGCCCGGTCAGTGGCCACAACAGCCCGGCGTCCTGGCGGTGCCCGCACTCGGCCAGCCCGATGGGTGCACCGGCCGGCAGGTCTGCCGCGCCCTGCTCCGCGCACCAGACCCGGTAGACGATCAGCGGATCGATGCCGTGCTGCCGCATCACATAGCGGGCGCAGGCCCGGACCACGGGGGAGCGGTCGGCCAGGAACGGTTCCGCCCGCGCGGGCTGCCCTGCCTTGCGCAGCGCGGTGACTCCGGCGGCGCGCACCTGCGGGTTGCGCGCGGCCAGCAGCGGATCGAGCACTTCGTCGTATGCGTCCGGTCGTACGCCGGCGAGCGCCGCCTCGGCGCAACGGCTCTGCACGACCACGTCGGGGTCCTGCGCAGCGGTACGGGCAAACTCGGCCGGAGTCAGGATCTGCCCGGCCGCGGCGATGCGGTGGGCGAAGCGCCGGGTGTCGCGGTCGGCGTTGCCCAGCTGGGCTGCAAGGTGGTCGTACGGCGGCGTACGCAGGGCCGCTGCAAGGAGCCCGGTGGCGAAGGTGCCACGCTCGCGGCGGTCGACGCGGAGCATGACGGGTGCGAGGGCGGTCAGTTCCTCGGGTGCCAGGGCGGGAAGAGCCTTCTGCAGGTGGTCGCGGGCACGGTTGCGGACGGGTGTGACCCAGTCCGCGCACCGGATCACGACCAGCGGGAGCAGGGCGGAGCTCTCCGGGACGTGCGCGAGGGCGGTCTCGCGCACGTGGCCGTCGGCGTCGCACAGGGCCAGGGCGAGGCCGGGCTCGGTGTCGTACGAGACCGAGGGGCGACCGACGATGCGCTCGGCGCCGTACGACACAGACGGACGGCCGACGCTGGGTTCGGCGTCGAAGGGGGACAGCAGCCGACGCAGCCGCCGTCGGCTCGGGGGCTCGTGGGACGGCTCCTGGCTGAGCGCGTGCCGGGAGTATGCGCGCACCGCTGCATCCAGCGCGAGCCAGGCCGCAGGGTCGCCCGGGTCGATGACGGAGGCAACCGGCAGCCCTCGGGCGAGCGCGTGCACCGCCTGTTCGACGGCCGGGCTGTCGCTGGTCATAGGTCCCTGCTGCTCGATGGTCCGCCGATCCTACGACGGCCGAGATGCGGCAGGGGCCCTGAGCTGCAGGCGTCCCGCAACGCAGCAGCGATCAGGGGCCGGAGACGCACCTCCGGCCAACGGCGCCCTCCGTCGAAGAGGCGCGCCGCAGGCAGGTCGCCTCAGTTGTAACCGGACTCGTTCCAGTCGGTGAACTCCAACAGCCAGATCCAGAACAGGCAGGCGGCGACGGAGCAGCCGAGGCCCCAGTAGGCCCTCCTAGTGCTGACTCGGCGCTTCCGAGCAGCCAGCACGTTCGCGAGGCCGAGCAGAACGCCGGCCGCCGCGGCAACGGGGGCGAACATCCAGGTCAGCAAACAGCCCCCTCCGACAATGGAGAACAGACTGAGCCCGACGGGTACGTTGACGCGGGGGCACGGCTCGACTGAACGCCCTGCGGTCGGCCTGGCCATGACCACCTCATCAGGGCTTGCGTAGCCCCATTGGATTTGAACGGGTTCAATTCGACTGTGGCGTAAGTGTAGCGGGGCCCCGACAAGTGTCCGCGCGAACCAAGAGCGGCAGACGCTGAACGTGAGCCGTCGGTGTGTGGTCGCCGCCGCGCCAGTTCCTGTGCTGCCTGTCGCGGTCCGGATTTCGACGGTCAGTCACCTCGGGGCGGCCGCCCGCAGAGGAAGCTCTCAGGCATGCACCGGTGATCCGCTCGGGTTGACGGTCCGGTCTCCGGCACGGTCCCCGCCGACCCGTGCGGGGCGGCGGGCAGCCAGGTACTCCCTGTGCCGCGATGGCCCGACCTGGGGTCAACCGCCGCCTCAGGCTTCGGCGCGGCGGTCCGCCGGCTGAGGGCCGTGCCAGTCGAGGCACAGGACGGTGGCGTCGTCCCTCACATGGCCGTCACAGGCGTCGGTGACCGCGGAGACCAGGGTGCGCACGACCTCGCGCGGGTGCTCGTCGGCGGTCTTACGGAGGAGGCCCGGCAGGTCGGCTGTTCTCGCTTGGCGTTCCTGCATGCCGTCGGTGTAGAGCACGAGGCGGTCACCGGGGCGCAGGTCGAGGTCCTGCACCTGGTACGGGCCCTGCCCGACGACGCCGAAGGGCAGGTTCACCGCCGGGTTCAGTTCGTCGACCGAGCCGTCGCGCAGCAGGAGCGGTCCGGGGTGGCCGGCGTTGACGAGCTGGGCGCTGGTTCCGTCCAGGGCGATACGCAGCAGCTGGCCGGTGGCGAAGGTCCGTCTGCCGTGGTCGAGAAGGGCCTGGTGCATCTGGCGGGCCTGTTCGGCGAGGTCGGTCCCCGCGCGGCGGGCGCCGCGGGAGGCGTTGACCAGGAGTGTGGCCATGAGCGAGGCGTCGACGTCGTGGCCCATCGCGTCGGTGACGGACAGGTGCAGCGTGTCGTGGTCGAGGGTGTAGTCGTAGGTGTCACCGGCGATGTCGGAGGCCGGGACGAGGGCGCCTGCGAGGGTGAACTCGGCCGCCTCGCACGAGGGGGCGGACGGCAGAAGCTGGCGCTGGATCTCCGCGGCCAGGCTCACCGAAGTGGTGCGGTTGCCCCAGTGGTACAGGTCGGTAAACCGGCGGTCAGTGACGATGATGTACGCCAGCGCGTGTGCGGCCTCTTCGACCTGCTCCAGCACGTCCTCGGTGACCTGGTGCAGGAACAGCTCCAGGACCCCGATGGTGTCGCCGCGGTTGGTGACGGGCGCGAGCACCCGCAGCCCCTGCTCACCATCCTTCCGCTCCTGCACCAGTTTCTGGGTACGCAGGACCTCGTCGTAGACGCTGCTGCCCGCGAGGGAAACCTGTTCGGCGCGCCGCTCCTCCTGCGTAGCCGTCTTCTCGCTGACGCGCAGCATGCGTCGGCCGACGATGTCGACGAACAGGAACGACACGTACTGCGCGCCGAACCGGTCGCGCAGATTGCGGGCCACGACATCCACGGAGCCCACCGGCGCGGCATCCTCCGCCGCTGCCAGGACCTCGGCCAGTCCGATTCGATCACGCTTCACATCAGCCTCCCTGAGTTAGGGCTCTCCTGCCCACGCAAGCCGGGGCATCACAGTTGCGACATATCGCTCAACACGGGCCATCTGGTCGATGGCTGACGGGAATCGTGCTCGCTGCCGACGGCTTTCCGCACATCGCGTGCGCCGGACACCCGTGCAGCCCGCTGCGGTACCGGTCGTGCATTCCCGGTCGGACTCCGGTCAACGGCGGCCGGGGCGTAAGCGGAACGTCAGCGAAACGACAGCGGCGGGGCTCACGCTGGAGCGCGTACCGCCCCCACTCGGACAGGAGTCCCATGCCACGCACTACCGCTCACGCCGTGGGCGCCGGATCGCGCCGGCGGTCACGCCCGCTGGCACGCTTATTGACCGTCTGTGTCGCACTGGGCGCGGCACTGCTCACGCCCACCGCCGCCGGGGCGGCCGGGTCGACCAACGAGGACGCCTACCGGAACCTCGGGCAGGCGGACCGGGCCGAATGGATGTGGGGCATCGCGAGCGACACCCCGCTCTCGGCGATGTCGCTCCCCGGCACGCACGACACGCTCGCCATCCACGGTGGTGCCATGGTGCAGACGCAGGAGGACTACGGCGACAGCGCGAACACCCTGGCGGCGCAGCTCGACCGGGGAATCCGCGCCATCGACATCCGAGTCCGTGTCACGGAGAACAAGTACTTCACGGTCCACCACAGCGCTTACTACCAGAAGGCCAACTTCGACGACGTGCTGACCAAGGCGCAGGATTTCCTGCGGAAGCATCCGAAGGAGGCGATCGTGATGCGCCTGCGGGCCGAGTGCCCGTACGACGGCGGGGGAGTCGCCGACTGCGCCAACGACCCGAAGTCGGTGACCCCGGCGCGGGTCCGGGAGATCTTCGCCGACTACCGGGACAGGTATCCCGGCCTGTTCTACGCCGATGCGGCCTCGGGCAAGAGCCGGGCGAAGGTTCCCACGCTCGGGCAGGTGCGCGGCAAGCTGGTCCTGGGCAGCTTCGACAGTGTCGAGAGCGACAGCTACGGGCTTCAGGGCTTCAACGACCACAAGGAGGACCACTGGGCGGCGTCGACGGTCCCGGAGAAGTGGGGCTACGTCAAGGACAACGTCACCCGGGCCGCTGCCGGCCCTGCGGGTGACCTCTACCTGACGTACTCGTCCGCGTCCACTGCCCCCCTGGGATATTTGCCGTCCCACTACGCCGGCGGCTACCGGTCGGTCCAAGGCGGCGTCACCACCGAGGTCCAGGGCGTCAACTACCAGTTGATGAAGCACCTCAACGGCCGGAGCGGCCGCGTCGGCATCGTCATGCTGGACTTCCCCGGCTGGGGCGTGGTGAACGCGATCATCGACCACAACGCCGACAACGCCGTCAAGGGCGGCAACCGGATGATCTGGCTGGTCAACGCCAACAAGACGTACGTCAACAGTCTGCACAACCGCTGCATGGTGCGGGGGCCCGAGTTCGACAGCTCCAGGACCGGCGGCCTGGTCACCCAGCGCGAGTGCCAGTCGACCCCGCCCAGCAGCCACCAGTGGGGAGCCGAGAAGCCGTCGTACGACGGCAAGGGCCACTTCTGGATCAAGGCGGGCAACGGCAAGTGCCTGACCGTCCCCTACAACAACGGCACCCCGCCGGGCTCCGGCACCCAGCTGTTCTGGTGGGACTGCGAGACGCGCTGGTTCTCGGGCAGCCAGATGTGGAACATCATCCCGACCAAGCTCGCCACCGCGACCGGGTCCCGGCCGGCGTACACGTTCATCAACAACTGGACGGGCCAGTGCCTGTCGATGGACCCGGCCACCGCCGCCACAGCGGGCGGCAAAGTGACTCAGGAGACGTGCCCGAAGTAGGCACCGGCAGGGAACCTCTTCGCCCCACTTCGATGCCGAAGTCCCTTCATGCCTGACCGGCATCCGCTTCGGCGGCCTTGAGGGCTGCGCCGGAGCCCTGTGACAGGGCTCCGGCGCGAGCGGCGGCGAGCGTGATCCGCACGGCCTGGTCGGCGGTGCTCTCCTCGACCGGATCGGCACTGACCAGCAACCGGTAGTAGATCGGAGCGGCCAACGTTCTGATCAGCTCCACCGGGTCGGTGTCTGCCGGGAGTTCACCCCGCTCGATCGCTCGGGCGACCACGGGTTCGGCCCGGCGGAACCGGTCGGCGAAGACCCGCCGCCGCGCCTCGGCGATCTCCGGCAGCCGGCCGGCGTCGGAGTACATCGCGGTCTGCACCGCCCTGCCCACCGGGCCGGTCATGCTCTGCACGAGCGCCCGGGCGAGCGCTTGCAGGTCCGTCTCGACGGCGCCGGTGTCCGGGGTGGGGATGTCGGTGGCGAAGTGTTCGGCCAGCGCGTCGACGACCAGGCTCGCGCGGTCCGTCCAGCGCCGGTAGAGCGTCGTCTTGTGCACCCCGGCCCGCTGAGCCACGCCCTCCATGGTCAGCTCGGCGTATCCCCGGTCGAGCAACTCGGCAAGGGTCGCGGCGCGCACCGCTGCCTGTGCCTTGCGGCCGCGCCCGACCGGGCGGGCGGGTTCGGAGGAATCCAGCTCCATTGCAACTCCTAGTTGCGTTAGATGGCGGCGGCGTGCCAGGCTCCAGCGTAACGCAACTAGAAGTTGCATTGACGGGGCTGCCTGCCCAGATGCGCGCCGGACGCCCTCGCCCAGGAGAAGGAAGACCATGCCCAGTGCTTCCCGTACGTGGACCCTCGACTCCATCCCCGACCAATCCGGCCGCCTGGCGGTGGTGACCGGAGCCAACAGCGGCATCGGCCAGGTCACAGCACAGGCGCTGGCTCAGCGGGGCGCGCACGTCGTGATGGCCTGCCGCAGCCTCCAACGGGGGCAGGACGCCCTGGCCGGGCTGCTCGCCAACGCACCCGGCGCCCGCGCCGAAGTGCGCCGACTCGACCTGGCCGATCTTGCCTCCGTACGCGCCTTCGCCGACGGCTGGGACCACGACCGGCTCGATCTGCTGGTCAACAACGCCGGCGTGGCGATGGTGCCGTTCGCCCGAACCGCCGACGGCTTCGAGTCGCAGTTCGGAATCAACCACCTGGGCACCTTCGCCCTGACCGGACTGCTGCTGCCCCATCTGCTCGCCTCGCCCGATCCGCGGGTGGTCACCGTCAGCAGCGAAGGCCAGCGGTTCGCCCGCTTCGACCTGGGCAACCTCAACGCCGAGCGCCGCTATGGCGCGATGTTCACCTACCTGCAGTCCAAGCGCGCCAACCTCTACTTCGCCGCTGAACTGCAACGCCGCGCCGACGCGGCCGGCCTGAGGCTCCGCAGCACGGCCGTCGCCCCCGGCCTCACCCGCACCAACGTTCTCACCGGCGGCGCCAACAGCGCCCGCGGTCGGTTCTACGGAGCCTTGATGCGGCTGCTGCTCCGCGTCGCCTTCCGCCCCACCCCCGAAGGCGCCAAGACCTCCCTGTACGCGGCGACCGTCGCCGACCTGCCGGGCGGCGCGTACGTCGTACCCGACGGGCCGCTGCAACTCCACGGCGAGCCGGTCCTGCGCAACCGCGAGCGCGCGATGCGTGACACCACCACGGCCCGCCGACTGTGGGAACTGTCCGAGCGGCTCACCGGCGTTCCCTTCCGGCTGTCCGGGGAAGGCGTCGCCCCACCTGTCCGAGAGTCCTAGGCGGAGTACGTGACCCGCTTCCCCGCCCGTCACGGGCCGCAGCGCGACGGGACCGGCATGGCTCCGGACGGCCGGCCAGGTCGATCTTCGCGTAACGCACGTGGATATCGGCAGATTTCCGGACGGCCAACCCTATGGTGGCGTGGTGAACGGCCACCAGCGAACGCGGGACGACGAGGGGAGCGCGGCCCGGGTCCTCGCGCTGTCGGACGGCGTCTTCGCCATCGCGATGACGTTGCTGGCGCTGGACATCACCCTGCCCGCCGGGCTGGACCCGGCCGGTTACGAAGAGGCGCTGGGCGAAGTGGTACCCAACCTGTGGGCGTACGCCCTCAGCTTCGTGGTTGTCGCGGCGTTCTGGCAGGGCCACCATCAGCTTTTCCGGTACGTGCGCGAGGTGGACGGGACAGTCATCAAGCTCGCGCTGCTCAACCTGGGGCTGATCGCCCTGATGCCCTTTCCCACCACCCTCCTGGCCGAGTACGGAGACCAGTGGCAGTCGGTGGCGGTCTACTCCGGCGCCGCCGCGGCCATCGGCGCCGCACAACTCGTGCTGACGGTCGCGTTGTGGAAGCGCCCGTGGCTGAGCAGTACGTCGTTGCCCGACCCCGTGGCGCGCAACGACGTGCTCGACCTGGCGTCGATGGTGATGATCTTCGCCGTGGGCGTGCCCCTCGCCTTCATCTCCCCGATGGGCGCGCAGCTCTGGTGGGCGGTGCTGATCCCGGTGAAGGTGGTGCTGGGCCGACGGGGCAAGCGCCTGCGCGAGGCAACCTAGCGGTGTCGCGGCTGGGGCCCGCATGGGCGGTGCGGCGGAGGAGAGGGCCCTGCGATCGAGCTGAGGGCGCGTGTCGCTCTCGGCCGTCGACCACCGGGCCGCTGACCTGAACGAGCGGCTGCGCGGCTTGGCAGGACGCGGCGGCCTCGGTCCCGCCGTCACCGGACCGGCCGGCCGGCGGCACCGCCCAGCGCACCGCACCCCCGCAGCACATAGCCTGCGCGAAGTGTGTGACGTACGTCTCGGGAACCCTGCCCCAAGGATCGACAGCTGACTGACGTGACAACAACCATGCGCGCGCGTATACGAGCGGGGGATCCGCAAGCCTTCGCGGAACTCTTCGACCAGTACGCGAGAACCATCTACAACCACGCCTACCGGCTGACCGCCGACTGGTCGGCCGCCGAGGACATCGTCTCGGCGACATTCATGGAAGCCTGGCGGGGCCGCGGGCGCGTCGAGGCCGAAGGCGGCAGCGTACGCCCGTGGTTGCTGGGCATCGCCACCAACCTCGTGCGCGCCCAGTCGCGCGGCAACCGGCGTTACAGGGCAGCCGCCGCCGCGGCCGCCCATGCCACCGGTGCCGGGGGAGAGGCGGCGGTGGCCGATCACGCCGAGGAAGTCGCCGGCCGCCTGGACGACCGCCACCGCCTGGCCGCCACCGCGAGCGCACTCGCCGGACTGCGGCGCACCGAACGAGAGGTGCTGAGCCTGTGCCTGTGGCAGGGCCTGGACTACGCCTCGGCCGCGCAGGTCCTCGGCGTTCCGGTCGGCACGGTGCGCTCCCGGCTCTCCCGGGCCCGCAAGAAGCTGCGGAAACTCGCCGACGTACAAGTTCTCACCACAAAGCGGGAACCCCGGCCGGTGAATCGCCAGACAAGAGGGGACCGCACCATCGCGGCACGGCCCGCACAGAAAGGAATCCGGTGAACATGCGTCAGTCCCGTCGGAGCAACTCCCGTCACATGCCTGATGAATGGCACGAGAGTGAGCGACTGCTCGCCCTCGGCGAAGCCGACTTCCCCGCAGGCCGCCATGCCTTTCACAGGGAAGAACTCATGACCTTCATCGAGCAGGTCACCCAAGCCTCGGCCCGCGCCTCCGTCACGCCCCCGGCGGTGGCACCGGTGCGGCGCCCCCTCCTGCGCCGCCCGCTGATCATCCTGCCCGTCGCCGCGTGTGCGCTGGCCGTCGCGGCCGCAGGCGTCCTCACCGTCATCGGGTCCGGGACCGGCACGGAAGTGGCCGCCGGGCCGGCACTCACCGCGGACGTGGGCGCCGGCACCAGCGCCGGCGTCCCGCAACTCCTGGAGCAGGTCTCCGTCGCCTCGGCCAAGAACCCGCAGGTGAAGGTCCGGGCCGGCCAGTACGTGTACATCGAGAGCAAGGTCGGCAGTACCTACGAGAAGACGGTCGGCGACAAGACCACGCTGGCCAGCGAAGGAATTCACCGCCGCCAGGTGTGGAACTCCACCGACGGCACCGAGGGATGGCTGATCGACCCGGCGGTCTCCCCGCCCGGCGGTGAGAAGCTCGACCGGACCAACGAGAAGGGCACGTCCGAGCCGGCAAAGCTCAACGCGCCCACCTACGAGTACCTCGCCACCCTGCCGACCGACCCCGACACCCTCCTCGCGAAGATCTACAAGGAGACCAAGGGCATGGGCAACAGCCCCGACCAGCAAGCCTTCACCACGATCGGCGACCTGCTGCACGAGTCCCTGCCGCCCGCCGAACTGAACACCGCCCTGTACGAGGCTGCCGCCAAGATCCCCGGCGTCGTCCAGGTCAAGGACGCAGTCGACGCGATCGGCCGCCACGGCATCGCCGTCGCCCGCCTGGACGCGACCTCCGGCGCCCGCACGGAATGGATCTTCGACGCCAAGAACTACACCTACCTGGGTGAGCGCACCATCCAGGTCCGCCCCAACGGCGGGGACTCCGGCCTCATCAAGCCCGGCACGGTCCTCTACACCGAGGCTGTCACACTCCGCCAGGCAGTGGACAAGCTCAAGGAAACACCCTCTTCCGGTGTGTAGGGGATGTGCCTGATCCCGCGCCCGTGAGGTGGCGACGGCTCGATCGACGCCCGAGCCGTCGCCACCTGCGTGTTCTGTGCGCATGTCTTGCGGAAGAAGTTCTGACCGGCAGGCATAGATCGCGTGTGGTCCGCGCGTCCTTGTGAGCGTTGAGGAACGGGAGGGCCTATGGACCCGCAGGATCACGAGAGATTCCGGGACTTTGTCGATGTTCGGTGGAGCGCCCTGTTGCGCCTGGCGAACCTGCTTACCGGCGGCGACCGGCACGAGGCGGAGGATCTGGTCCAGATCGCTCTGATGAAGGTGCTGGGCCGCTGGCGGCAGATAGAGGACCCGGAGGGTTACGTGCGCAAGGTGATGTACCGGCACCAGATCAGCCGCTGGCGGCTGCGCCGCCCGCACCGCGAGGCGACGTTCGCCACGATGCCGAAGGAACTCGGCATCGCCGACGGCACGTCCGCCGCCGACCTGCGCATCACCGTGGGCCAGGCGCTCGCCCGGCTGACCCCGCGACAGCGCACGATGCTGGTGCTGCGTTACTTCGAAGACCTGTCCGAGACCGAGGTGGCGAGTGCGCTGGGCTGCTCCGTGGGGACGGTGCGCAGCACCACCCATCGGTCGCTGGCCCGGTTGCGCGGTCTCGCGCCGGAGCTGGGTGCCCCGGCCCGAACCGCACCCACCGTCCCGAGCAGCAACGTGCCGAAGGGGGCCCACACATGAACGCCGACCAGCTGGACCGCGCGATCCGGGACGTCATGCAGGGATGGGTACCAGACAACTCCGGCGCTCCTGCGGACATGGCCGACCGCATCGTGCGCCGCCACCGGCGGCGGAGCCTCATACGCGTCACCGGTGCGGCTCTCGGCCTCACCGGTATCGCCTTCGGTGCGCTCCTCGGCACCGGTACGGGCGGCGAAGACGGGACGCGGCAGCCCGCTTCGCGGGTGAGCAAGCAGAGCAACCTGTTGTGGCGGACCACGCTGCCCGGCAAGACCTGGGACGCCTGTACCACCGGTCCTCGCGCCGTGTACTGCCAGGGGGCGGAGTACGACGGCATCGGCGTGGACGCCCGTACCGGAAAGGTGGTGTGGCAGCACAAGGCCAAGGACGCGGGCAGCGGCGGGTCTCCGGCAGGATCGCTGCCCGGAGTCCGCGACGGAGTGCTGTACTCCTACGCCGACCACGCCCCGGGAGCGCCCCGCGCCGGCACCGACCTCGTCGCCCTCGACCTCGGGAGCCGACAGGTGCTGTGGAAGCACGAGCTGGCCGACGACAGCCGCCGCCGGTCCTCTGCCGTGCTGTTCGACGGCGGCATACTCGCCAACGCTCCGACCTTCAAGAGCGTGGCCGCGCTGGACGACAGGACGGGCCGGACACTGTGGACGTACTCGTGGAAGAAGGCCGACTGCGAGCGGGCCGCGATCGGCGGCGTCCCGTACCTGATGTGCTCGCCGGACAGTGAGAAGGCGCCACAGCGCAGCACCGTCGTCCGGTTGGACCCGGTGACCGGTGAGGCGCGGACGGTCGCGACCGTCAAGGGCCCGACGGCCTACATCGGAACGGACGGGGACGCGGTGCTGCTGGCCGGTTTGGCCGGTGGACAAAGGTTCTCCAGCGACCCCGGACCCGCCACCCTGACCCGCGTCGACGTCAGCTCCGGCAAGGTGGCGCAGCACCGTGTCGACGGCCTGCCGATGGGAGTGGTCGCCGACGGCATCATCCTGGCGTCCGGCGGGAACGGGAACGCCGTCGCGTTCTCGGCCGAGGACGGCAAGCGTCTGTGGTCGCGCGACCTCGGGCTGAGACTTCGCAAGGACCCGCGCGATCCCACGATGCGGGAACTGCCGTCGGCCGCCGCGGTGGATCTCGACAGCCGGGTGGCGTACTACGTTGATCCGTCGGGGCGTCTGGTGGGCCTCGACCTGGACAGCGGTGCGCTGCGCTGGCGCGGCCAGGTGCAGGTGCCGAAGGGCCAGGTGGAGGCGGGGGTCGCCCCTGAGCTGATGGTCCACGACCACGGCCTCGTCGGCCAGGTCGGCAGCGAGCTCTTCCGGATCAAGCCCGTGCTGCCCAAGACACGTCCGTAGCACGGGCGACAGGGGCCGGCGCGGGACTCCGGCAGAGCAACTCGGGTCCCGCGCCGACCGCGGAGTGCGGTCG
>NZ_JBSGYQ010000056.1:0-49353 GCF_053610585.1 Streptomyces sp. NPDC054887
CCCCCGCGCAGTGCGGGGGCGGCCTCTTGCTGTGCGTGGGTACGGTCAGTCCTCGCCGAGGTACGTCTTGCGGACGGACTCGTCGTGGAGCAGCTCACGGCCGGGGCCGGAGAGCTTGATCGTGCCGATTTCCATGACGTGCGCCTGGTCCGCCAGCGAGAGCGCGGCCTGGGCGTTCTGCTCGACGAGCAGGATGGTCGTGCCCTGTGCCTTGAGTTCGACGATGGTCTCCATGATCTTCTGCATCATGATCGGGGAGAGGCCCATCGACGGCTCGTCGAGCATCAGGAGCTTGGGCTGGGACATGAGCGCGCGTCCCATGGCCAGCATCTGCTGTTCACCGCCCGAGAGGGTGCCCGCGGCCTGCTTGCGGCGCTCTCCCAGGATGGGGAAGAGGTCGTAGGCGCGCTGGATGTCCTTCTCGATGCCCGCCTTGTCCGTCCGCAGGAACGCTCCGAGCTGGAGGTTCTCGGCGATGGTCAGGCGGGGGAAGATGTGCCGGCCTTCGGGGGAGTGGGCCAGCCCGAGGGACACGATCTTGTGCGCGGGTACCCCGTGCAGCGGCTTGCCGTCGAACAGGATGCGGCCGCCGGAGGGCTTGAGCAGTCCGGACAGTGTCCGCAGGGTGGTGGTCTTGCCCGCACCGTTGGTGCCGATGAGGGTGACGACCTGGCCGGCTTCGACGCTGAAGGAGATGCCCTTGACGGCCTCGATCTTGCCGTAGGCGACCCTGAGGTCCTCGACCTCGAGGAGAGCGGTCACTGGGTTTCCCCTTCCGGGCTGGTCTTGCTGGTCTTGCTGGTGGTGCCCTCGGCCTGGGTGGCTTCGGTGGCCGCGGCCGACTCGGTCGCCCCGGCTTCCTCGGCGGCCCCGTCGGCCGAAGCTGCCTCGGTCGGCTCGGCGGTCTCAGCGGCCTCGGCGACCTCAGCGGTCTCGGCGGCCTCAGCGGCTTCGGCGGCGTTCGCCTCAGCGGCGGCAGCCTCCTCGGCGGCCTCAGCGGCCTCGGCGGCCTCGACCTCGGCGGCCTCGCTGGCCTCGGCCGCTTCGGTCGCCTCCGTCGCTTCGGCCGACGTGGCCCGGCTCGCCCCGGCCGCCTCGGCCACCGCTTCGGCGGCCTCGACCTCGGCGGCCTCCTCCGCGCCGGGTGCGCCCTCGAAGGGCGTACCGAGGTAGGCGGCGACGACGCGCTCGTCGCCCTGGACGACGGCGGGTGTGCCTTCGACGAGCTTCTCGCCCTGGACGAGGCACGCGACGCGGTCGCAGAGGTTGAAGATGAAGCGCATGTCGTGCTCGATGACGAGTACGGCGATGCCCTGGTCCCGGATCGCGAAGATGAGCTCTTCGGTGACGCGGGTCTCCTGGGGGTTCATGCCCGCGGTGGGCTCGTCCAGGAGCAGCAGGCCGGGGTCGCTGGCGAGGGCGCGCGCGATTTCGAGCTTGCGCTGCTCGCCGTAGGGGAGGTTGCGTGCGAGGTGGTCGGCCTTGTGCTCCAGGCCGATGAACTCGAGCAGTTCCATGGCCCGCTTGTGCGACGCGGCTTCGGCCTTCTTGAAGCCGGGGCCGCGCAGGAGGGCCGACCAGAGGCCCTCCTTGGTCCGGGTGTGGCGTCCGACGAGGACGTTCTCCAGAACGGTCATGTTGGCGAAGAGCCGGATGTTCTGGAAGGTACGCGCGATGCCTGCCTGGGTGACCAGGTGGGGCTTGGGCGGCAGGACGGTGCCCTTGTACGAGACCTTGCCCTCGGTGGGGACGTAGAGCCCGGTGAGGCAGTTGAAGAAGGTGGTCTTGCCGGCGCCGTTGGGGCCGATGAGACCGACGATCTCGCCGGCGTTGACGGTGAGGTCGACCGAGCGTACGGCGGTGAGGCCGCCGAAGCGCATGGTGACGCCGCTGGCGTCCAGGACCGTGGTGGTCTCGGCGGTTGCGGCGGTGTTCTCGGTGGTGGTCGTCATGTCGTTCACGCCCCCGCCTTCGTGATGCCGACGCCGGAGTCGGGCAGGCCCTTTTCCGGGACGTCGAGTTGGTCGGTCTCGTGGTACTCGAGCTGGGCGCGCCGGTTGGCGATGAGGCCTTCGGGGCGGAAGCGCATGAGGAAGATCAGCGCGATGCCGAAGCCCAGCAGCTGGTAGTCCTGGAGGAACTGCAGCTTGGCGGGGATCATGTAGAGGAGCGTGGCGCCGATGAGGGGGCCGCTGATGGTTCCCATGCCGCCGAGGATGACGGCGGCGAGGAGGAAGGCGGAGTTCGGCGGTACGGGTCCGGCGAAGACGTACATCTCGGGGACCACGGTGCTCTGTACGTGTGCCTGGACGGTGCCGGCGAGGCCGGCGAGCGTGGCGCCGAGGGCGAAGGCGATGAGCTTGACGCGGAAGCCGTTGATGCCCATGGCGGTGGCGGCGGTCTCGTCCTCGCGGATGGCGACCCAGGCGCGGCCGATGCGGGAGCTGCCGGCGCGGCTGAAGACGAGGACCACGAGGATCATCGCGAGCAGCATCAGCAGGTAGTAGTTGGCGTACGACCCGAGTTCGAAGCCGGCGATGGTGTGGGATTCGCCGAAGTCGTATCCGAAGAAGTTCAGGTCGGGGACGTTGGGTACGCCGTTGGGGCCGTTGGTGACCTGCGGGCCGGACACGCCGTCGAGGTTGCCGACCGTGATGCGGAAGATCTCGCCGAAGCCGAGGGTCACGATGGCGAGGTAGTCGCCGCGCAGCCGCAGGGTCGGGGCGCCGATGACGACGCCGAAGATCAGGGAGACGACGCCGCCGGTGAGGACGGATGCCCAGAAGGGGAACTGGACGTCGAACGCGGATGCGGTGGTGCCCGAGACGAGGGCGGCGGTGTAGGCGCCGACGCCGAGGAAGGCGACGTATCCGAGGTCGAGGAGTCCGGCGAGGCCGACGACGATGTTCAGGCCGAGAGCGACGGTCGCGAAGATGAGGATGTTGACCGCGATCAGGGTGAACTGGTCGGTGTTCTGGGTGAAGGGGAAGGCCGCTGCGGCGACGAAGGCGGCTGCGACGGCGATCGAGCGGTACTTGGCGGTGAGTGCCGACAGGCGCGCCATGAGGCCGGCCTTGAAGAGGGCGGCGATGCCGAACCCGGCGGTGATCATGTAGCCGGTGAAGAGTTCGGCGTACTCGGTGTCGATGCCGTAGGTGACGACGAACAGGCCGATCGCGAAGGCGGCGACGATGATCAGGATTTCCGCCCAGGAGGGCAGTTCCTTGGGGCGGCGGGCCTTGCGGGTGTCGTCGGGCAGCTGGAAGGCGGCGGCGACGGGGATGACGGAGGCCACGGCCGCGATGAAGCCGCCCGGCTCCAGGTGGACGAAGCCGCCGAGTTCGACGGCGATGGCGATGACCGTGAACCAGGTGGTGCCGAGCGCGCCGAGCGCGGCGAGGCGCAGGGCCGAGGTGGTGCCGGTGGGCGCGAGCCAGCGCAGGCCCTTGATGTCCAGTGCGGCGAGGGCGAAGAGCGTGGTGAGGATGCCCGCGACGAGGGTGAGGACCTGGAGGCCGCCCGGGTATCCGTAGACGGTGAGGTCGCCGGGGAACTCGTCGGTGTAGGTCCAGGACAGGAAGGTGCTGGCGATGGTGGCGAGGCCGCCCGCGGCGGTGAGCCAGCGGAAGAGGTCTGCCTTGGCGCCGGTGTCCGCGGTCGCCGTGTTGGCTGTCGTGGTGTCGGTTGTCATGGCTCTCACGCCCGATCCGCGACGCGCTCGCCGAGCAGGCCCTGTGGCCTGACGAGGAGCACGACGATGAGAAGTACGAATGCCCAGACGTTGGCCCAGGCGCCTCCGCCGAGCTGCTGCATCCCGGGAATCTCTTCGATGTAGGCGATCGACAGGGCTTCCGCGAGACCGAGGACGACTCCGCCGACCATGGCCCCGTAGATGTTGCCGATGCCGCCCAGGACGGCGGCGGTGAAGGCCTTGAGTCCGAGGATGAAGCCCATTTCGAAGTTGATCTGGCCCTTGTCGAGGCCGTACGCGACGGCTCCGACGGCGGCGAACGCGGCACCGATGGCGAAGGCCATGACGATGATGCGGTCGGTGTTGATGCCCATCAGCTTCGCCGTGTCGGGGTCTTGCGCGGTGGCCTGCATGGCGCGGCCGCTGCGGCTCTTGGCCACGAAGAGGCCGAGGGCGAGCATGCACAGGGGGGCGAGGACGAGGACGAAGGCGTCGGCGCGCTGGAGGTAGAGGTTGTCGAAGATCTTGAACGACTCGCCCTGGAACTCCGGGAAACTGCGCGGCTTCTTCGCGTCGGGGTAGAAGCCCCAGACGAGCTGCTGGAGAACGATCGAGAGGCCGATTGCGGTGATGAGCGGAGCGAGCCTGGGGGCGCCGCGCAGGGGGCGGTAGGCGAAGCGTTCCGCTGCCGTCGCTACGGCGACGGAGGTGATGGCGCCACCGATGATCATGACCGGGATGGCCACGAGGAGCGTTGTCCCGCTGGGGAGCACGAGGTATGCGGTGAGGGCGCCGAAGCCCCCGATCATGAAGATCTCGCCGTGGGCGAAGTTGATGAGCTGGACGATGCCGTACACCATGGTGTACCCGATGGCTATCAAGCCATAAAGGGCGCCGAGTGCAAGGCCGTTGGCCAGCTGTTGCGGCAGTTCGTGCACCGCAGGGCCTCCGATGAGCTTGTCGGATATGACACCGCGCGAGGGCGCTGTTGCGCCCTCGCGCGGTTCGATCAGATGGATCGGGTGAAGCGGTTCAGGCAGGTGGTGCGGGGACTGTGAAGGATCAGTCCTCGAAGGTGGCGGACTTGACGTCCTTCCAGACCTTGCCCTCGACCTTGTAGACGGTGAGCTGCTTGTTCGTGGTGTCGCCGTACTGGTCGAAGGCGACCTTGCCGGTCACACCGTCGAAGGAGACCTTCGACATGGCCGCGAGGACCTTGGCGCGGGCGTCCTCGGGCAGCTTGCCGTCGTTCTCCGCGACGACGGCCTTGACGGCCTGGACGACGGCCCAGCCGGCGTCGTACGAGTAGCCGCCGTAGGCCGCGTACGGGTCGTCGTACTTCGCGGCCTCGTAGTCGGCGATGAACTTCTTCGCCGTCGGGAGCTTCTCGACCGGGTAGCCGATCGAGGTCGCGAAGTCACCGTCGTTCGCGACGCCGGAGGCGCTGATGAACGCGGGGTCGTAGATGCCGTCGCCGCCCATGGTGGGGATCTTGGCGCCGGTCTTCTTGATCTGGTCGGAGAGCAGGCCGCCCTCGGGGTACTGGCCACCGAAGTAGACGGAGTCGGCCTTCGCCGCCTTGACCTTGTCGGCGGTGCTGGAGAAGTCGGTCTCCTTCACCGTGACGTGGTCGGTGCCGACGACCTTGCCGCCGAGCCGCTTGAACTCGGCGGAGAAGATCGCGGCGAGGCCGGCGCCGTAGGTCTGCTTGTCGTCGACGACGTAGACCTTGCGCTTCTTGGCGTCGTTGTAGAGGTACTGCGCAGCGAACTTGCCCTGGACGACGTCCGTGGCGGCGGTGCGGAAGTACGTCTTGAACGGACGCTGCAGGTCGCCCTTGGCCCAGTTGTCACCCTGGCTGAGCGCCGGGTTGGTGTTCGCCGGGGAGACCTGGACGACGCCGGCCTTCTCGAAGACGCTCTGCATCGACTGGGCGACGCCGGAGTTCAGCGGGCCGACGACACCGATGACGTCCTTGTTGCCTACGAGTTTGGTGGCGTTGGTCTGGCCGGAGGCAGGAACCGCCTGGTCGTCAAGGCCTTCGATCTTGAATTCGACGCCCGGGACCTCGTTGTTCTTGTTCGCGGTCTTGGCCGCGAGGTCCACCGAGTTCTTGATGCCCTGGCCGAGCGCGGACAGCGAGCCGGTCAGCGGGACGGAGACACCGATGACAACGGTGGTCTTCTTGCTGCTGTCGTCGCCGCCCTTGGCGTCGTCGCGCGACCCACAAGCGGTGAGCGTCAGTGCTCCGGTCGTGAGCGCTGTGGTGAGTATGAGCAAAGAACGGTGTCGCACGAAAGGTCCTTTCCCTGGCGCGGCCTCCTCTGCTGAGGTGCCGTGACGATCGCCGGGCCGTACTGGTCGATACAGGGGCCGTGCAGCAGACGCGCCCGGCGGCGCGGTGACTGGCCGTGACTCTAGGCGGAGGTGGAGGGGTCGTGGAGGTGTGAAGTCAGGATGTGACGCTCTTGTTATGCCAAGGCCAATGCTGGGTGGGGCAGTGTGGACAGATGGGTTGAAAGTTCACCGACAAGAAAGTCCGCATGCTGAGAATTCCCAGTTCCGCAGCAGCGCTTGAGGTGATCAAGCCGTGGGCTGCCGAGGGTGCCCATAACGCTCTCGGGCGGGTGGCCGGGGTCAGGTGTCGAGCGCGAAGCGCCGGATCCCGTTCGCACCGCTGTTACGTAGTGTTACGCCGACGCAATGTGCCCCCTCGCGGGGTGCTGCGGCCGGCGTGCTGACCTGCGCCGGACGCCTCGGCGGCGCGCTCGGGCAACTACCCTGCGCCAAGCGGGACTTGGGAAACTGCGGTGCGGGAGTAGGCGTGGAGGGCGGGGGCGGGAAGCGGGCGGGTCCGCGTCGGGCCGCAGCTCAGCGGGGCGGGCGCCAGTTCTCCGAGCTGCCGGTCGCGCCGTTCGCGGCCCTGCACGCCTCGCCGGCCAGGCGGTCGATCAGCCGCAGGCCCGCCACGCGCCCCCGCCGGGCGGCCTCGGCGCGACCGGCGGCGAGGACCTCCTCGTGGATCGCGTACTGCTCGTTCGAAAGCCCCTTCTGCTCCCAGTCGAGCCCGGCCCACTTGCCGCCCCTGAGGGCTTCGCCCGCCCAGTAGGACACCAGCTTCGCGCAGGTCACATGGGGCGGCGGCGGGGCGGTGCTCGGCGGCGCGGGCTGCCCGGCCGTACGGGAGGCCGAGCAGCCCGCGAAGGTCATGCAGCCCGCGAAGGTCATGACGGCCACCAGGACGCAGGCGGCGTACCCGGCCCGCGCGTGCGCTCCCGTCTCCATGAGGGGAACGCTAGGTCGTCACAATCCGTGACACAACAGGACGAGCGTGCCCTACGGCAGCTTGGTGAACGGGGCGAGGAAGGCGCGGGCTCCCGCGGTGTCCAGCCGGTAGGTGACGTTGGTGGCGTAGCAGGGGGTGTCGCCGGTGATGGTGGTGGCGACCAGGGTCCGCTTCCCGCCGAGCGTCGCGAAGTTGGGGCCGCCCGAATCGCCGTAGCAGGCACCGCCGTTGCCCTGGGGGGCGGTCATGGACAGGCGCAGCCAGGCGTCGTTGAGCGCGTTGTACGTGACGGGGGCCTTCATGCGTACGCCGCCGCCGGGGTGGGTGTGGCCGCCGGGGCCGCGCTCCGCTTCCCGGGTGCCGTATCCGGCGACGGTGAAGTCGGTGTCGTCGAGGCCCTGCGGGCCGAGTGCGTCGAGGGCGCCGGCCTTGGGGAGCGTGGCGGGGCTGAACGTCCAGCGTGCCTTGACCTGGGCGGCGGGCAGTTCGACGACGGAGATGTCGTGGGTGTCGGAGGCGGGGCCGGGGTAGGCGGGGTGGTTGTGGGCCGCCCCCGGGACCGCCACGGCGCGGGCCACCGCCGCCGGGTCCGAGGGGTGTTCGGCGGCCGCCTTGTCGAGTCCGGCCTGCACGTCCTGGTCGAGGGAGACGTAGAACCGCACGTTGTCGGGCCAGTCGGTGGTGCAGTGCGCCGCCGTGAGGAAGGTGTCGGCGTCGATCATGGTGCCGGAGCAGACCCAGTCGACGCGGTCCGGGGTGGCGGGGTTCGCGTCGGCGTCCCAGGTGGCGACGAGTGCCCCCACCTCGGTTCGCTCGGGTGCGGGCGTCGCGTTGTACGAGTTGATCGCGGCGGACGGCAGGGCCGCGGCCAGCACGAGCGCGAACGCCCCGGCGGTGGCTGCGGCGGCTGCGGTGGTGCGTGCTGCGGTGATGCGTACTGCGGTCAAGAGAACCCCTTGTGTGTGACGGACGGGTGCCCTCCTGTGGGGGTGGACGACAGTGAACCGGTTCGCTGTCCGGTGGGCAAGCGTGCTGTTGACGCGGGGAGTTGACACTGTGTGAGGTGGGACGGTTGCGGGTGCGGTCCTGCGGCGGCTGGGGGAAGCCGCCCGCGCGGACCGTCGAGCCGCCTGGCCGCCCGCTCTTCGCGGTGGTCGGCGCGGTGTGCGCGGGTGTGCGACGGGCGTTGCGGCCGACCGCGATCGTCACCGCGCGTGATGGCCGTACCGCCGGGCCGCGGCTTCGGCGCAAGGATTCGGCTCGGGCGCGGTGACGGATCGGCGGGCGTCACGGGAGCGTCGGCGCAGGGGTGTCTCGCGGACACCGGGTACGTATATCGAACAGGCGCCGGTGGCCGGAAAGCGCTTCATGAGGCCGGTTCTTGACCGGACGGGGCGCCCGTAACCGGACATCCGGGGCGCGTCGCGGTCGGGCCGCCGCAGGTGGTCAATGCGGGACGAAGCGGGGCGTGCGACGCGGCCGGCCCCCGTGTGGGTCACAGGCGCAGGTGTGGCTTTGGAGGCGATATCGGACACCGGGACCACACGCTGCGTCACCACGGCCCGGACGGACGTGTCGATCCGTCCGGGCCCACCACGGCGGAGGTCCGGTCAGCCGCCGACGGCCTGGGCGTCGCGCAGCAGACAGGTGAGCCGGGCGGTGCACACCCGCTTGTCCTGATCGTCGGTGATGACGACTTCGTACGTAGCGGTGGAGCGCCCGCGGTGCACGGGGGTGGCCACGCCCGTCACCAGGCCGCTGCGGGCGCCCCGGTGGTGGGTGCAGTTGAGGTCGACGCCGACGGCGATCTTGGAGGCGCCGCCGTGGAGCATCGAGCCGATGGAACCGAGGGTCTCGGCGAGCACGGCGGAGGCCCCGCCGTGCAGCAGGCCGTACGGCTGGGTGTTGCCCTCGACGGGCATGGTCCCCACGACGCGCTCGGCGGACGCCTCGACGATCCGCACGCCCATGCGGGTGCCGAGGTCCCCGGCGGAGAAGAGAGCGGGCAGGTCGACGCCCAGCTGGGCGTACTCGTCGATGACCTCTTGCGGGAACTTCACAGCTGCGGTCTGCTCGCCCATGGGGCCCGGCTCCGATCGTCGTACGGTGTCCATCGTCCTTAAGCGAACGCTTAGGCGGTTGCCGATTGTTCCAGACGTACGACGACGGACTTGCTCGCGGGGGTGTTGCTGGTGTCCGCGGTGGCGTCCAGCGGTACCAGGACGTTGGTCTCCGGGTAGTAGGCGGCGGCGCAGCCGCGCGCGGTCGGATAGTGGACCACGCGGAATCCGGCGGCGCGCCGCTCGACGCCGTCCTTCCACTCGCTGACGAGGTCGGTGTACACCCCGTCGGCCAGGCCCAGTTCGCGGGCGTCGTCGGGGTTGACGAGGACGACGCGCCGGCCGCCCCTGATGCCCCGGTAGCGGTCGTCGAGGCCGTAGATCGTGGTGTTGTACTGGTCGTGCGAGCGCAGCGTCTGGAGCAGCAGCCGGCCCTTGGGCAGCTCGGGGTACTCGACGGGCGCGGCGGTGAAGTTCGCCTTGCCGGTGTCGGTGGTGAAGCGGCGGGCGTCGCGCGGGCCGTGCGGCAGGGTGAAGCCGCCGGGGCGGGCGACTCGTGCGTTGAAGTCCTCGAAGCCGGGGACGACGCGGGAGATCCGGTCGCGGATTGTGCCGTAGTCCTTCTCGAAGTCCTCCCACGGCGTGGCCGAGCCGGGGCCGAGGACCGCGCGGGCCAGGCGGGCGACGATGGCCGGCTCCGACAGCAGGTGCGGGCTCGCGGGGGCGAGGTTGCCGCGCGAGGCGTGCACCATGCCCATGGAGTCCTCGACCGTGACGAACTGCTTGCCCGCCGCCTGCACGTCCTTGTCGGTGCGGCCGAGGGTGGGCAGGATCAGCGCGCGGGCTCCGGTGACGGCGTGCGAGCGGTTGAGCTTCGTCGACACGTGGACGGTCAGGCGGGCCCGGCGCATCGCGGCCTCGGTGACGTCGGTGTCGGGGGTCGCGCCGACGAAGTTGCCGCCCATGGCGAAGAAGACCTTGGCCTCGCCGTCGCGCAGCGCCTGGATGGACCGGACGACGTCGAAACCGTGGTGGCGCGGCGAGGTGATCCCGAATTCCTTGTCGAGGGCGTCGAGGAAGGCGGGGGCCGGGCGCTCGAAGATGCCCATCGTGCGGTCGCCCTGCACGTTGGAGTGGCCGCGCACGGGGCACACACCGGCGCCGGGGCGGCCGATGTTGCCGCGCAGCAGCAGGAAGTTGACGACTTCGCGGATGGTCGGCACGGCGTGCTTGTGCTGGGTCAGACCCATGGCCCAGCACACGATGGTGCGCCGCGAGGCGAGGACCATGGCGAGCGCCTGCTCGATCTCCGCGCGCCGCAGGCCGGTGGCGGCGAGGGTCTCGTCCCAGTCCGCCCCGCGCGCCGCGGCGGCGAAGTCCTCGTACCCGTGCGTGTGCTCCCGTACGAACTCCTCGTCGACGGCGCCGTCCGCCTCGATGATCAGCTTGTTGAGCAGCCGGAAGAGGGCCTGGTCGCCACCGAGGCGGATCTGGAGGAAGAGGTCGGTGAGGGCGGCGCCCTTGATCATCCCCTTCGGCGTCTGCGGGTTCTTGAAGCGTTCGAGCCCGGCCTCGGGCAGCGGGTTCACCGAGATGATCTTCGCGCCGGCCGCCTTGGCCTTCTCCAGCGCGGTGAGCATGCGGGGGTGGTTGGTGCCCGGGTTCTGCCCGGCGACGACGATCAGGTCGGCCTGGTGCAGGTCCTCCAGCGAGACGCTGCCCTTGCCGATGCCGATGGTCTGCGTGAGGGCCGAGCCCGAGGACTCGTGGCACATGTTGGAGCAGTCCGGCAGGTTGTTGGTGCCGAACTCGCGGGCGAAGAGCTGGAGCAGGAACGCCGCCTCGTTGCTGGTGCGGCCCGAGGTGTAGAAGACGGCCTCGTCGGGGGAGGCGAGCGCCCGCAGCTCCTCCGCCATGATCTCGAAGGCGCGCTCCCAGGTCACCGCGTCGTACCGGTCGGCGCCCTCGGCCAGGTACATGGGCTGGGTGATGCGGCCCTGCTGGCCCAGCCAGTACCCGCTGCGCGTGGCGAGGTCGGCGACGGGGTGCGCGGCGAAGAAGTCGGGCGTGACGCGGCGCAGCGTCGCCTCCTCGGCGACCGCCTTCGCGCCGTTCTCGCAGAACTCCGCCGTGTGCCGCTTGTCCTCCTCCGGCCAGGCGCAGCCGGGACAGTCGAAACCGTCCTTCTGGTTGACCTTGAGGAGTGTGCGCGCGGTGCGGCGCACGCCCATCTGCTGCTGCGCCGCCTTCAGCGTGTGCCCGATGGCGGGGAGCCCTGCCGCGGCGTGCTGCGGGGCGGCGACCTGCGGCGCGTCCTGGATCGGGTCACCTGTGGGCGGCTTGGCGGCCATGGCGCTCCCCTTTGAGCGTGCGGTGGTGTCACGTACGCCTTCGATCCTGTCACGCGGCACCGACAGCGCGACGCCGCGGGCCGGATTGTCAGTGGTGCCGCCTAGGATCGGGGGCGTGTCAGAGACAGCATCGAAGAAGCCCGCAGAAAACCGTCCGCGCCTGCTCCTCATGGACGGGCACTCCCTGGCGTACCGAGCGTTCTTCGCGCTGCCCGCGGAGAACTTCACCACCGCGAGCGGCCAGCCGACGAACGCCATCTACGGCTTCGCGTCGATGCTGGCGAACACGCTGCGTGACGAGGCGCCCACGCATTTCGCGGTGGCCTTCGACGTGTCGCGCAAGACGTGGCGCTCGGCCGACTTCCCGGAGTACAAGGCGAACCGTTCGAAGACCCCGGACGAGTTCAAGGGGCAGGTCGAGCTGATCGGTGAGCTGCTGGACACCATGAACGCCGAGCGCTTCGCGGTGGACGGCTTCGAGGCCGACGACGTCATCGCCACGCTCGCCACCCAGGCGGAGGCCGCGGGCTTCGACGTGCTGATCGTCACCGGCGACCGGGACTCGTTCCAGCTGGTCTCCGACCACGTGACCGTGCTGTATCCGACCAAGGGCGTCTCCGAGCTGACCCGGTTCACTCCGGAGAAGGTCCAGGAGAAGTACGGGCTGACTCCGTCGCAGTACCCGGACTTCGCCGCCCTGCGCGGCGACCCGTCGGACAACCTGCCGGGCATCCCCGGTGTGGGGGAGAAGACCGCCACGAAGTGGATCAACCAGTTCGGTTCGTTCGCGGAGCTGGTCGAGCGCGCCGACGAGGTCAAGGGCAAGGTCGGGCAGGCCCTGCGCGACCACCTGGAGTCCGTGAAGCTCAACCGCCACCTGACCGAGCTGGTGCGCGACGTGGAGCTGCCCAAGGCCGTGGCGGACCTGGAGCGCGCGCCGTACGACAGGACCGCGCTGAAGGGGTTCCTGGAGGTCCTGGAGATCCGCAACCCGAGCCTGCGGGAGCGGCTGCTCGCGGTCGACCCGGGCGCGGAGGAGGAAGAGGCCCCGGCCCCGGACGCCGGCGTCGAGCTGGACGGCACGGTGCTGCGCGCCGGCGAGCTGGCGTCCTGGCTGGAGCAGCACGGCGGGCAGCCCCTGGGCGTGTCCACCGTGGCGAGCTGGGCCCTGGGCGTCGGCAATGTCAGCGAGGTCGCGCTGGCCGCGGCCGACGGCGCGGCGGCCTGGTTCGACACGACCGAGCTGGACGAGTCCGACGAGCGGGCCTTCGCCGCCTGGCTCGCCGACCCGGCCCGCCCGAAGGTCATGCACAACGCCAAGGACGCGCTGCGGGTCTTCCCCGAGCACGGCTGGTCCATCGAGGGCATCTCGATGGACACCGCGCTGGCCGCCTACCTCGTCAAGCCCGGCCGCCGGTCGTTCGCGCTGGACGCCCTGTCCGTCGAGTACCTGCACCGCGAGCTCGCCCCGGCCGCCGCCGACGGGCAGCTGGCCTTCGGGTCCGACGAGGACGACCAGGCCGAGGCCGACGCCCTGATGGCGCAGGCCCGCGCGGTCCTCGACCTCGGGGACGCGTTCGGCGTGAAGCTGAAGGAGGTGGGCGCGACCGAGCTGCTGCACGAGGTGGAGCTGCCCACGTCGCTGCTCCTGGCCAGGATGGAGCGGTACGGCATCTCCGCCGACCGCCCCCACCTGGAGGCGATGGAGCAGCAGTTCGCCGGCGCGGTGCAGCAGGCCGTGAAGGAGGCGCACGCCTCGGTGGGCCACGAGTTCAACCTCGGCTCGCCCAAGCAGCTCCAGGAGGTCTTCTTCGGCGAGCTGAACCTGCCCAAGACGAAGAAGACCAAGACCGGGTACACCACGGACGCGGACGCGCTGGCCTGGCTGGCCGCCCAGACCGAGCACGAACTGCCGGTCATCATGCTGCGCCACCGTGAGCAGGCCCGGCTGCGGTCCACCGTCGAGGGGCTGATCAAGACCGTCGCCGGCGACGGCCGGATCCACACCACCTTCAGCCAGACGGTCGCGGCGACCGGCCGGCTCTCCTCCACCGACCCGAACCTCCAGAACGTGCCGGTGCGCACGGACGAGGGCCGTGCCATCCGCCGCGGGTTCGTCGTCGGCGAGGGCTTCGAGGCCCTGATGACCGCGGACTACAGCCAGATCGAGCTGCGGGTCATGGCGCACCTGTCGGAGGACGAGGGCCTCATCGAGGCGTTCACCTCCGGCGAGGACCTGCACACCACCGTCGCCTCGCAGGTGTTCGGCGTGGAGCGGTCCGCGGTCGACGCCGAGATGCGGCGCAAGATCAAGGCCATGTCGTACGGACTCGCCTACGGGCTGTCCGCCTTCGGCCTCTCGCAGCAGCTCAACATCGACGCGGGCGAGGCGCGGGCCCTGATGGACACGTACTTCGAGCGGTTCGGCGGGGTGCGGGACTACCTGCGGCGGGCCGTCGACGAGGCGCGGGCCACCGGGTACACGGCGACGATGCTGGGCCGCCGCCGCTACCTCCCCGACCTCAACAGCGACAACCGCCAGCGCCGGGAGGCCGCCGAGCGCATGGCGCTCAACGCACCCATCCAGGGCACCGCGGCCGACATCGTGAAGGTCGCCATGCTGAACGTCGACCGGGCGCTGACGGAAGCGGGCCTCAAGACCCGGATGCTCCTCCAGGTCCACGACGAAATCGTCCTGGAACTGGCCCCGGGGGAGCGGGAGCGGGTGGAGGAGCTCGTCCGCCGCGAGATGGCGGGCGCCGTCAGCCTGCGGGCCCCGCTGGACGTGTCGGTGGGTGTCGGAACCGACTGGGAGTCCGCAGCGCACTGACCGGCCCGCCGGCTCCTCCGGGAAGCGCCGTCAGTCGCCGGACCGGCCGGTCCGCCCCGCCCGTACGGGGAGGTGCGGTCCGTCCGGCGACGGCGGGAGGCCGTCCGCGGCGGCCGCCCCCGGCACCGTGCGGCGGACCCACAGCCGCACCCCCACGGC
Source organism: Streptomyces sp. NPDC054887 (assembly GCF_053610585.1). Lineage (NCBI taxonomy): Bacteria > Bacillati > Actinomycetota > Actinomycetes > Kitasatosporales > Streptomycetaceae > Streptomyces > Streptomyces sp. NPDC054887. The sequence goes on from NZ_JBSGYQ010000056.1 coordinate 14,378, forward strand.
GTACAGGACGAGCCCCACGGCGAGCCCCGCCCCGGCGCCGAAGCACGCGGTGGGCACGAAGTCGAGCGGCCTCAGAGTCACGCTCTGGGCGGCGTACCACCGCACGCACCGGTGTACGACGCCGGCCAGCACGCACAGCGCGAGCAGCCCCCCGGCGACCTGCCTCCCGCGCGCGGGGAGCAGCGGCACGGACGCGGGGGCGGGGCCGTCCGGCCGCCGCCGCAGGGCCGAGACCGTGAACCACGTCAGCACCGCGAGGGCCACCGCGGAGCCGCCGTACTGCGCGTACATGTACACGGGGAAGCCGGCGACGATTTCGCCGAGCACCGGGAACGCCCGCATCCCCCACCGGTCGACATGGGTGAAACTGTCCCAGACGACGTGCGTGCAGCTGCCGATGACGGCCGAGAGGCAGAACCGCCACGCCAGCGAGGGGAGTTGCGCGCCCCGCCAGTCCTCGCCGCGTACGAAGCCGTGGAAGCGGGCCTGCCTGCGCCGTGGCACCAGTGCCAGCAGGGGCTCCCGCATCACCAGCCACAGGCCGACGAGGGCCGCCGTGATGAGCACGTCGACCGTGACGAGACCCGTCAAGGAGTGGGTGACGTCCCCGAAACGCATCGCGGCCGGCGCGGCGGTGGCCGCGAAATAGGTCATGTCGGGCGCGAACGACCCTGCTACGAGGGCCGATGCGAGCAGTGGCCCGCGCCCGGTGCCGTCGCGTCGCAGGCCCGGCAGGACCGCCGCCGCGTGGCTCAGTGTGAACGGCAAAACTTCCCCCCTGCACCGCTTATGGTCGATGACGATCAGTATGCCGTCTGTGGTTCCGAGTTGAATTTTCGTGAACAAGCGGCAATAAGACGGCAGCGGCCGGTGTCCCGGCGACGCCAGTTGTCGTAATGTCGCCTGAGTCCTCGCGCTGGGGAGCGCGGAGACAGCCGATGACGGGAGGGGCCAGACGTATGGCAGCGCAATTCGGTCGCAGGCTGCGCAAGGGGGCTACAGCCACCACGGTGGCAGCGCTCGTGGTGGCAGCACTCTCGGCCTCGCAGGCGCCGGGCAGCACCATGACGCCCGCCGACCAGAGAGCCGCAGAGGCGATCGACCCGCCCGGCACTCCGGTGACGGGCGACTCGCCGTACTTCACGGACCTGCCGCCCCTGAACACCCCCAACAGGCCGAACAAACCGGGCACTTCGATCAATCTGCCCACGGTGACCGGCCCCGCCGAAGCCGGCATACCCGCCACCGTCCTCGCCGCCTACCGGCGGGCCGAGGACGCCGTCCGGGCCTCCCAGCCCGGCTGCCGCCTCCCGTGGCAACTGCTCGCCGCCATCGGCAAGGTCGAGTCGGGCCAGGCGCGCGGGGGACGGGTCAACGCCAACGGCACGACGCTGACGCCGATCCTCGGCCCGCAGCTCAACGGCGTCGGCTTCGCCAACATCTCCGACACCGACGACGGCGCGTACGACGGCGACGCGACGCACGACCGGGCGGTCGGCCCGATGCAGTTCATCCCGTCCACCTGGGCGACCTGGGGCCGGGACGGCAACGACGACGGCCGCAAGGACCCCAACAACATCTACGACGCGGCGCTCGCCGCGGGCAACTACCTGTGCGCCCACGACCGCGACCTGTCGGTGCAGAGCGACCTCGACCAGGCGATCCTCGGCTACAACCGCTCGCGGGAGTACCTGCGCACGGTCATGTCGTGGTTCGACTACTATCGGCGCGGCAACCACGAGGTGCCGGACGGCTTCGGCGTCCTGCCGGACAGCAGCGAACCGGACAGCCACCGCAACGCGGGCCAGAACGCCGGCGGGCGCGGGAACGGCAACGGCGCACCCACGACCCCGCCCACCACGACTCCGCCGTCGAAGCCCCCGGCCTCCGGGGAAGACAAGCCGGGCGGTGGCGGCGCCAAACCGCCGGCCAAGCCGCCGAAGACGCCGCCCAGCACCCCGCCGGACACGAATCCGCCCATCACGCCCCGGCCCCCGGCCCCGGCTCCCGTCGCCGTCCTCGAGCGGCTCGGCAGCGCGACCGTGACCGCGACGGAGGGGGAGAAGTTCCCGGACCGGCTGCGCGTACGGGCCAAGACCGTCACGGGCAAGACCGTCGCGGGCGCCAAGGTCCAGTTCCGTATCGCCGGCGACACGGCGGCGCGCTTCCCGGGCGCCGCGACCATCGTCGTCGTCACCAGCGGCGCCGACGGCATCGCCACCGCGCCCGTGCTCGGCGCGGGCGGCCGGGCCGGCCGGTTCGTGGTGCACGCCAAGGCGCTCGGCACCGCCGCGCCCGCCGTCGACTTCGCCGCCACGGTCAAGGCGAAGCCGGCGCCCGCGCCGCAGTCCGACGCGCTGGTCCGTACGTCGGACAAGGCGCTCACCGCCCCGACCGGCGGTCTCTTCGCCGACCGGGTCGAGGTGAAGGCGACGTACAAGGGCAAGGCGGCTGCGGGGGTCGGCGTGACCGCCACGATGGTCACGGGCGACGCCGAGAAGCCCGCCCTGAACGACAAGGGGCCGTACTTCAAGGACGCCGAAGGCAAGGCGGTCCGTACGCTGACCGCTCTCACAACCGACGCCAACGGCCTTCTGCAGCTGCCCGAGATCCACACCGACGGCAACGCGGGGACGTTCACACTGCGTCTCACGACCGCCGACGGCGTGGTCCTCACCGTCGAACTGACCGTCACGGCGCCCGCCGACCCGCCGGCGACCGACCCCTCGGCGGACCCGTCGGCCCCGCCGTCCGCCACCCCCACCGCGTAACCGCCGCTCCCACGGCGCCTGCCGTCGCCCCGCCCCGGACCTCTTCCGCGGCGGGGCGACGGCGTGTGCGGCCCGGTACGCGCCGGTGCGACCTGTTCTCATCTCGCGGCCACGTTGCTACGGTGCCCCCCGCCCATCAGTCTGACGTAGCATCAGATCTCGGGGAGGCCGAGCATGCGTGCTCTCGTCGCAGCCGCCGTCGGGCTGGCCGCCGCCCTCGCGCTCGTCCTCGCCGTCACCGCCGTCGGCCCGCCGCCGGGGGAGACCTCGCCCAAGCCCCTGCTGACGACCGTTCCCGGGCCGAAGAAGTAGAGGGGGCTCCCGCCGTGCGCCGCAGAGCCAGCCTCGTCCTCCTCGCCCTCGCCGTCTTCTTCACCGCCCTGTCGCCGCTCCTGCGCTGGTACGCCTTCCCGCGCCTCGCCAAGATCCCGCCCGGCCAGTACCAGGAGACGGTGCTGGAGGCGAGCCCCGCGACGCTGCTCGAGTACGACTCCATGAAGGCGAGGAAGGTCGACAAGGTCACCATCGTCCAGACCCTCAAGGGCAACGTCGAGGAGTCCGAGAAGATCGAACGCAGCGCCGGCCGGGACGTGGTCGTCTGGGACTCCCTCTCGTACGTCCAGGGCCCCGACGGCAAGATGGTCTCGGCCATCCCGGAGCGCTACATCTTCGACGCGCACAGCCAGGCCCCGGTGCACGCCACGGGCGAGTCGGTGGACGGCGACCGGGTCAGGCGCGAGGGCATCGAGTTCAAGTGGCCCTTCCTCACGGAGAAGCGCGACTACGCGTACTTCGACGCCCAGACCCGCACGTCCGCGCCGATCCATTACAGGGGCGAGCGGACGTTTCGCGGTATGGACGTCTACTACTTCGAGCAGACCATTCCGTGGACCAAGGTGAAGTACCCGAAGAAGATGCCCATGCCGGGGATCGACGCGACGAAGCTGGAGCAGCAGACCGGCACCACGCGCTGGTACACCACCCGTCGCATGTTCTGGGTGGACCCCGTCACGGGCGCTCCCGTGAACGGCGAGGAGGTCCACCGGGAGGAACTGCGCGGCGGCAGCCTCCTCGGCGGCCGTGCCAAGGTGACCGCTTTCGCCGGCCACGTGAAGATGCGGGAGGACTACGTCGACTCCACGGTCGAGCTGGTGAAGTCGAACCGCACGGCGGTGCTCATGCTCACGTCGTACCTCCCCTGGGGCTTCCTGCTCCTCGGCGGCTCCCTGCTCGCGCTAGCCCTCTACCTGGAGGCACGGGGGCGCGCCCCGCAGGACCCGGCCGGGGACGAGGCCCCACGCCCGGAAACGGTCACCGCCTGACCGGTCCGCGAAGCCGCCCGGCCGCCGCCCTGCGCAGCGAACGGTCCCGCGGCATTCCGACCGTTCCCGTGCACGGGCCGACAGCCTCTCGGGGACCACTCGTTCCCGTACGCGGCCGAAGGCGCTTCCGCTCGTTCCCGTACGCGCGCGGAGCCGCTCCCGGGCGTTCCTGTTACGCGCGCGGAGCCGCTCCCGGGCGTGGCGGCTCGCGCGCTCCGAGCGTTCCCGTGAACGGCGCTCGCGCCACCCGCCCGCCGTTCCTGTGAACGGCGCTCGCGCTCGCGAGCCACCCACCAGCCGTTCCCGTGAGCGGTCGATCGCCGGGATCAGCCGCGTGCGAGTCGCGCCTTCGTGTGCTTCGTCGGCACGGCCGCAGCCGGATCCTCCGGCCACGGGTGCTTCGGGTAGCGCCCCCGCAGTTCGGCCCGCACTCCCCGGTACCCGTCCCGCCAGAAGGACGCCAGATCGGCGGTGACGGCCGCCGGCCGCCCCGCGGGGGACAGCAGGTGCACCAGCACCGGTACTCCCGCCACCCGGGGTGTCTCGGCCAGCCCGAACATCTCCTGGAGCTTCACCGCCAGCACGGGTTGCTCCCCGCCGTACTCGATACGGACCCGCGACCCGCTCGGCACCTCGATCCGCTCCGGCGCCAGCTCGTCCAGCCGCGCCGCCTCCCCGGTCGCCCAGGGGAGCAGCCGGTTCAGCGCCTGCCCCGCCTCGATCCGGCCGAGGTCGGCCCTTCGGCGCGCCCGGGACAGCTCCGGCTCCAGCCACGCGTCGGTACGGTCCGCCAGCGCCGCGTCCGACACGTCGGGCCAGGGCGCCCCCCGCACCCTGTGGAGGAAGGCGAGGCGCTCCCGCAGCGCCCGCGCGTCGCGCGTCCAGCGGAGCAGCCCGAGGCCCTCGCGCCGCAGTCCGTCGAGCAGCGCTTCCCGTACGCGTTCCGGATCCGGCTGGGGAAGCGCCCGTACGGTCAGCTCGACCGCACCCAGGCGCCGCACGTGCCGCGCGACGACGTCCCCGCCCTCCCAGCGCACTTCCTCGCCCGAGACGAGCAGGTGCTCGGCGGCCCGCAGGGCGGTGTCCTCGTCCACGACGGCGGCGAGCCGCACGCGCGCGGAGGCGGAGTGCGCGGGCCGGTCGGCGACGGCGACCGCCAGCCATGGCGCGCTCCGCAGCCGGGAGCCGCCGGCCAGTTCCGCCCCGGTGCCGGACGCCATGAGGAAGGACCCTTCCCCGCGGCGTGCGGCGACCCGCTCGGGAAAGGCGAGGGCGGCCACCAGCCCCGCGACGGCATCATCGCCACCAGCACCAGCACCAGCACCAGCACCAGCACCAGCACCAGCACCAGCACCAGCACCAGCACCAGCACCAGCACCACCGCGTCCCGTGCCGTCGCTCTCCGGTTCACCCGCCGCCGAAGCCAGCCGCCTCGCCTCCTGGCGCCAGCGGGCCCCGTACGCGTCGTTCCCGCGGCGGGCCGCGCGCCAGGCCGCCGCCAGGTCGTCGCCGTACTCCCTCGGGGGTTCCTCGCTCAGCAGGGCGACCACCTCCGCCGCCCGGCGCGTGCCGACCTCGCGCGCGCCGTCGACGAGCGCCCGCGCGAGCCGGGGGTGCAGGCCCAGGCGGGCCATCCGTACGCCCCGCCCGGTCGGCCGGCCGGCACCGTCCACGGCCCCGATCGCCGCCAGCACCGTACGGGCCGCCGCCATCGCGCCCGCCGGCGGTGGATCCAGCAGCGCGAGCCCGCTCGCCTCCGGGTCGCCCCAGCAGGCCGCCTGGAGGGCGAACGCGGTGAGGTCCGCGACCTTGATCTCGGGCGAAGGGAAGCGCGGCAGCCGCGCGTCCTCGGCCTGGTCCCAGCACCGGTAGACCACGCCGGGCGCCTCCCGGCCGGCCCGCCCCGCACGCTGCCGTGAGGCCGCGTGGGAGGCCCGTACGGTCGTGAGGGCGCTCAGCCCCCGCGCATGGTCGGTACGGGGCTCACGTGCGAGACCGGAGTCCACCACGACCCGAACCCCCGGCACGGTCAGGCTCGACTCGGCCACCGAGGTCGCCAGCACCACTCTGCGCGGACCTGCCGAGCCGGCCAGCACCGCGTCCTGCACCGCCGCAGGAGCCCGCCCGTGCACCTGGAGCACCTCGGCCCCCACGGCGCCCAGTTGCCCGGCCACCCGCGCGATCTCGCCCACGCCGGGCAGGAAGCACAGCACGTCGCCCTCCCGCTCGGCGAGAGCCCTGCGCACCACGGCGGCCACGTGCGTCAGCAGAGCCGGGTCGACCCGCATGCCGTGCGGCGGCCGCACCGGCCGGGCGGGCGGGGCCCAGACCGTCTCCACGGGGTGCGACACGCCCTGCGCCTCGACCACCGGAGCGTCACCGAGCAGCCGGGACCAGCCCTCGGCGTCCGTCGTCGCCGAGGCGGCGAGCAGACGCAGCTCGGGCCGCAGGGCGGCCCGCACGTCGAGGAGGAACGCGGCGACGGTGTCCGCGTCCAGGTGCCGCTCGTGGCACTCGTCGAGGACGACCACGTCGACGCCGGCGAGTTCCTGGTCCCGCTGGAGGCGCTGGAGCAGCACACCGGTGGTGACCACTTCCACCACCGTGTCGCGCCCCACCACGCGCTCCCCGCGCACGGTGAAGCCCACGCGCCCCCCGACACGCTCGCCCAGCAGCCACGCCATGCGCCGGGCGGCGGCCCGTGCGGCGATGCGCCGGGGCTCCGCGACGACGACCCTCCGTACGGGCCGCCCGTCGCCGACGAGCCCGGCCAGCACGAGCGGCACCAGCGTCGTCTTGCCGGTCCCCGGGGGCGCGCACAGCACGGCGGTCCCGTGCGCGTCCAGGGCGCGCTCCAGCGCGGGCACGACGGTACGTACGGGAAGCCCCCCGAGGGCCTCGGCGCGGATCACGTCCCTAGTCCCGCACGCACACGAAGATCGCCGTTCCCGGGATCAGGTTCCCGCGCAGCGGGGACCAGCCGCCCCACTCCTGTGTGTTCCAGGACGGCCACTCCGGCTCCACCAGGTCGACCAGGCGAAAGCCGCCGGCCACCACGTCCCGTACGCGGTCGCCGATCGTCCGGTGGTGCTCCACGTAGACGGCGTTCCCCCGCTCGTCCTGCTCGACGTACGGGGTGCGGTCGAAGTACGAGGCGGCGACCGACAGGCCCTCGGGGCCCGGCTCGTCGGGGAAGGCCCACCGGATCGGATGCGTGACGGAGAAGACCCACCGCCCGCCGGGCCGCAGGACACGCCGTACCTCGCGGAAGACCTCCACCGGGTCGGCGACGAACGGCACCGCCCCGTACGCCGAGCAGGCCAGGTCGAAGGACGCGTCCCCGAAGGGCAGCCTTCCGGCGTCCGCCTGCACCAGGGGGACATCGCCCCCGATGCGCAGCGCGTGCTGGAGCTGCCGGTGCGAGAGGTCGAGGGCCACCGGACGGGCGCCCTGCGCGGCGAGCCAGCGCGAGCACTGGGCCGCCCCCGCGCCGATCTCCAGGACGTCGAGCCCCTTCAGGGACGCCGCCGCCCCCAGCAGGCCGGCCTCCGCCTCGTCGAGCCCCTCCGGGCCCCACACGAAGCGGTCGTCGCCGAGGAACGCCCCGTGCTCGCTCTGGTACTCGTCCGCGTTCCGGTCCCACCAGCCGCGACTCGCCCTGCTGCTCTCCGCCTCGCCGGCCTCGCGCCGCGTCGCCTCGCCCTCGTCGGCGTCGCCGGGCCCGTACGTGTCGAGGGCCTCGAAGGCGGCCGCGGCGTCTTCGGGGTCTTGGTTCTGGCTCATTGCGCCCGTCTGTCTCGTCTGCGTAGGCTCCGCTCGAACCGGTGGCCGCGGTGTGCCGAGCGGCCGTCGTGGCCTCGCCGAACATTGATTGTGCCGGGTATGGGAAGTTCCGCCCCGGGTGTGCGCCTTCGCGCATTGACCCTGCCCGGCTGCCCCCGTATGCTACAAGTTGCGCTGCGAGCCTGCGCACCTCAGACAGAGCAGGCTGCGCTTGCACCGGTTGTATGTCCCCTCGGTTGTCGAGGCCTTTCCGTTCCCCGGAATCGCGCCTCCTAGGCTGCCCGGCGTCAGCAGGTGCCGATACGGGCTCCCGGCGTAGCAGTACCTACGACTTACTGTCCGTACCGGAGCCCTTACCCACATGACGAGCAGCACCGAGACCACCGCTTCCACCACCCCGCAGGTAGCGGTCAACGACATCGGTAACGAGGAAGCCTTCCTCGCCGCGATCGACGAGACGATCAAGTACTTCAACGACGGCGACATCGTCGACGGCGTCATCGTGAAGGTCGACCGGGACGAGGTCCTGCTCGACATCGGTTACAAGACCGAAGGCGTCATCCCCTCCCGCGAGCTCTCCATCAAGCACGACGTCGACCCCAATGAGGTCGTCGCCGTGGGCGATGAGATCGAGGCCCTCGTTCTCCAGAAGGAGGACAAGGAAGGCCGTCTGATCCTGTCCAAGAAGCGCGCGCAGTACGAGCGCGCCTGGGGCACGATCGAGAAGATCAAGGAAGAGGACGGGATCGTCACCGGCACCGTCATCGAGGTCGTCAAGGGTGGTCTCATCCTCGACATCGGCCTCCGTGGCTTCCTGCCGGCCTCCCTCGTCGAGATGCGCCGTGTCCGCGACCTCCAGCCCTACGTGGGCAAGGAGCTCGAGGCCAAGATCATCGAGCTGGACAAGAACCGCAACAACGTGGTCCTGTCCCGCCGTGCCTGGCTCGAGCAGACCCAGAGCGAGGTCCGTCAGACCTTCCTCACGACCCTGCAGAAGGGCCAGGTCCGCTCCGGCGTCGTCTCCTCGATCGTCAACTTCGGTGCGTTCGTGGACCTCGGTGGCGTCGACGGTCTCGTGCACGTCTCCGAGCTGTCCTGGAAGCACATCGACCACCCCTCCGAGGTTGTCGAGGTCGGCCAGGAAGTCACCGTCGAGGTCCTCGACGTCGACATGGACCGCGAGCGCGTCTCGCTGTCGCTCAAGGCGACGCAGGAAGACCCGTGGCAGCAGTTCGCCCGTACGCACCAGATCGGGCAGGTCGTTCCCGGTAAGGTCACGAAGCTCGTTCCGTTCGGTGCGTTCGTGCGCGTCGACGAGGGCATCGAGGGTCTGGTCCACATCTCCGAGCTGGCCGAGCGCCACGTGGAGATCCCGGAGCAGGTCGTCCAGGTCAACGACGAGATCTTCGTCAAGGTCATCGACATCGACCTCGAGCGTCGTCGCATCAGCCTCTCGCTGAAGCAGGCCAACGAGTCGTTCGGCTCCGACCCGGCCTCGGTCGAGTTCGACCCGACGCTGTACGGCATGGCCGCGTCGTACGACGACCAGGGCAACTACATCTACCCCGAGGGCTTCGACCCCGAGACGAACGACTGGCTCGAGGGCTTCGAGACCCAGCGTGAGGCGTGGGAGAGCCAGTACGCCGAGGCGCAGCAGCGCTTCGAGCAGCACCAGGCTCAGGTCATCAAGTCCCGCGAGGCCGACGAGGCCGCCGCTGCCGAGGGCGCTGCAGCCCCGGCCGCCGGCGCCCCGGCTGCCTCCGGCGGCAGCGGTGGCGGCTCCTACTCCTCGGAGTCGGCGGACAACTCCGGCGCCCTGGCGTCGGACGAGGCCCTTGCCGCGCTGCGCGAGAAGCTGGCGGGCGGCCAAAGCTGACGCTCTGACCACCAGCTGGTGACCGGCTGAAAGCAAGGCCCGCTTCCCCCCGGGGAGGCGGGCCTTGCTCATGCCCGCACTCCGTGATCACGGAAGGGCGCCGACCGGGAATGCCCACGCCCCGCGGCACGTTCTTCCTGAGGAACACGAGGAGGAGCGGTAATCGTGCTTGATCCGCAGGATTTGTATGAGTGGGAGCCGAAGGGCCTCGCCGTCGTCGACATGGCGCTCGCGCAGGAATCGGCCGGACTGGTCATGCTCTACCACTTCGACGGCTACATCGACGCGGGTGAGACCGGCGAGCAGATCGTCGGCAAGCTGCTGGACACGCTGCCCCACCAGGTAGTGGCACGGTTCGACCACGACCGGCTGGTGGACTACCGCGCCCGCCGCCCGCTCCTGACCTTCCGTCGCGACAGGTGGTCCGAGTACGAGGCGCCCGAGATCGACGTCCGGCTCGTCCAGGACGCGACCGGAGCGCCGTTCCTGCTGCTCTCGGGACCCGAACCGGACGTCGAGTGGGAGCGGTTCGCCCTCGCCGTACGGCAGATCGTCGAGCGGCTCGGCGTACGCCTCGCGGTGAACTTCCACGGCATTCCCATGGGCGTCCCGCACACCCGCCCCGTCGGCATCACCCCGCACGGCAACCGCACCGACCTCATGCCCGGCCACCGCAGCCCCTTCGACGAGGCGCAGGTGCCCGGCAGCGCGGAGTCCCTCATCGAGTTCCGGCTCGAAGAGGCGGGGCACGACGTGCTCGGTGTCGCGGCGCACGTGCCGCACTACGTGGCGCGTTCGTCGTACCCCGACGCGGCGCTGACGGCCCTGGAGGCCATCACGGCGGCGACCGGCCTGGTGCTGCCGGGCGTCGCGCACGCGCTGCGCACCGAAGCCCGGCGTACGCAGGACGAGATCGACCGCCAGGTCGGTGAGGGCGACGAGGAACTCGTCTCGCTCGTACGGGGCCTTGAGCACCAGTACGACGCGGTGGCGGGCGCGGCGACGCGGGGCAATCTGGTGGCCGAGCCGGTCGACCTGCCGTCGGCGGACGAGATCGGCCTCGAATTCGAACGGTTCCTCGCCGAGCGGGAGGGCGACGTCTAGGCCCGCGCAGGCCCCTCGTCTAGGCTTCCGCGCATGCTGAAAGTGGGCCTGACCGGTGGAATCGGCGCCGGCAAGAGCGAAGTGTCGCGGCTGCTCGTCTCGTACGGAGCCGTCCTCGTCGACGCCGACAAGATCGCCAGGGAGGTCGTCGAGCCCGGAACGCCGGGGCTCGCGGCCGTGGTCGAGGCGTTCGGGGAGGACGTGCTCACCGCGGACGGGACCCTGGACCGGCCGAAACTGGGCTCCATCGTCTTCGCGGACGCCTCCCGTCTGGCGACGCTGAACGCGATCGTCCACCCCCTGGTGGGCGCTCGCTCGGCGGAGCTGGAGGGCGCTGCGGGCGCCGACGCCGTGGTGATCCACGACGTGCCGCTGCTCACCGAGAACGGCCTGGCGCCGCTGTACGACCTGGTGGTCGTCGTGGACGCGTCACCGCCGACGCAGCTGGACCGGCTCGTACGGCTGCGCGGCATGACCGAGGACGAGGCGCGGGCCAGGATGGCGGCCCAGGCGAGCCGGGAGCAGCGGCTCGCGATCGCCGATCTGGTGATCGACAACGACGGGCCGCTGGAGGCGCTGGAACCACAGGTGCGCAAGGTCTGGGCGGAGCTGTCGGAACGTGCCGCACGAGCCGCCTCCTGACCCTCGCGCCCTGCTGCCCGGCGACCGTTGGCGGACGTGGACGTGGACGCGGACTCGGGCTGGGACTCGGACTCGGACTCGGAATAGCGCATGCGGCCGGGGCGGTTGGAAAGAGATGAGCCGAGCGGAAGGATGCCAGCGTGCCCGAAAGCAGCCCGGAGACACACATCATCGACTACCGCGCGGCGGAGCACCTGCTGGCCGCCCGCGACCCGCGTGGAGCCGTGAAGCTCCTGGACTCCGTCATCGCCGCCCACCCGGAGAACACCGCGGCCCGGTTGCTGCGGGCGCGTGCCTTCTTCGCGTCGGCCCAGTTGCGCTCGGCGGAACTGGAGTTCCAGCTGGTGCTGGAGCGCGAGCCGGACAACGCCTTCGCCCACTTCGCCCTGGCGCGGACGTACGAGCGTGCTCTGCGCGCGGACCGGGCGAAGCGGCACTTCAGGCTGGCGGCGGCGCTCGATCCGAAGCCGGAGTACCTGGAAGCGGCGCGGTTCGACGCCGACGAGTGACGGGGGACGGGAGCCCGATTCCGCTTGAGTCCCTTCGGGCACGGCCGATCCGCCTGAATTGTGCATCCGCTCGGGCACGGCCCCCCAGGCTCGGGCGCGGTATTACCGGCTGGGCGGATCGTACGGCGGGACGTCACGGCCGGGCTGGTAGTGCGGGCCCTGGCGCAGGTGCCGTACGACCATCACCAGGTCGGCGATGACGAGGACCGCCAGGCAACCGCAGGCGACGGCCCAGCCGGTGCGGCCGGTCGCGGCGAAGGCCAGCGTGCCGCCGACGGACCAGAGCAGACCCCACAGGCCCAGTACGAGACGCATACGCAGGGGGCTGCGCGCGGTCTTCGGTTCACTTCCCGTACGCATGATCATGACGGATCGCCCTCCTCCCGCAGGGATGCGTACCCGTACCCGGCGCGCGTAGACCGGGGCGTCGACCGGCATTCGACGCCGGTCCGCCGATGACTTTCCCGGGGCGGCGCGGTCTGTATCCGTGCAAGGCAAGCACGAATACGTGACGACAAGCCGCCACTTCCCGGGAGACCACGATGTCCGAGGCCAGCATGTCCGCGAACACCATCAGCGCCACGACCGGCACCACCGCCGCAGCCGTCACCGGGGCCTCCCGGGCGGGGCGCGTCGCCCTGCGGGTCCTGCGGATCGTGCTGGCGCTGTTCTTCGCCGTGGCCAGTGCCGCGCCGAAGCTGGTCGGGCACTCGTCGGCGTCGGACATCTTCGACCGGATCGGTTTCGGGGACTGGTTCATGTACGCGGTCGGGGGCCTCGAACTGGCGGGTGCGATCGCTCTGCTGATCCCCGCGCTGTCCGGGGTGGCGGCGCTGGCGCTGGGCGCGCTCATGGTCGGCGCCTTCGTCACGCAGATCGCCGTCTTCGACGGCCGGAACGCCGCCACGCCGCTGATCCTGCTGGTTCTGCTCCTGACCGTCGCGTGGACGCGCCGCGACCGCATGCGGTTCGCGCCGCGGCCGCGCGCGTAGGCTCCGGCCGGAACCGGGGACGGGCCGAGAGTTCCCCGGCACCTGCCCCCGGTCCGTCTCAGCCCTGTTCCTGGCGCCCGTCCGCGTCGCGGCGGTGAACGGACTGCTGGGCGCCCGTGTTGGGCGAGGTGGCGTCGCCGCCCTCGCCGTCGACAGCCCCGCGGGCGGGGTTGCGCCGCGTGGTGCGGGGCCCCGACTGCTTGATCTCCTCCGCCAGCTCCTCGGCGGCGGTACGGGGCTCGTTGTGCTGTTCGCCCACGGGAATGCTCCTCTCCTACGTCCTCGATCACTGTGCGGCACGATCGCCGTGCCGGTCCCGGCCGGGTTCCTCGTGGCGGGAGGTTCATGCGCGAACCGCCGCCGGTGCCCTCGCGGCTCGGCCCGGAACCAGTGTCAGACCCCGCCCGTAGACTCGCACGTGGACAGCAGACCGAGGGGCACGAGCGTCGCCACGCACGCACGGGCACCGCCGCGACCAGCGAAGACGGGGGTGGGAGTCATGAAGGACACGGGACACCGGGCCGCTGTCTTCCTGCCCGCCGAGCTGCCGCGCGACGGCCGGATCGCACTGTGGGATCCGGCAGGCGGCCCGCTGCCGGACGCCACCACGGAGATCACCGTCGTACGCCGCCACGGGGCCGGCGGCACCGCCGTCCGCCGCCAGACCGTGCCCGCCGTGCTCCTCTCCCTCACCGACGCCCTTCCCCTGCTGGCCCGCGCCCGGCACGACGCCGCCGCTCATCCCGCCACCCGCTGCTGGGGTGCGGCGGCGCTGCACGCGCTGCACCTCGCCGCCCGGGGCCGCCTGCTGCCCGGGCTCACCGCCGGGGACCACGACGCCTGGCGTGCCGGACCCCTCGACGCCGACGACGTCGCCCAGGTGCGGGCCATCGCCGCGGCCATGCCTCCCGAAGCCCACGCCGTCCCACTGACCGGACGTGCGCCCCTCCAGCTCCCCGCCCCGGAAGCCCTGGTGAAGGCGTTCCTGGACGCGGTCGTGGACCTGCTGCCCCGGACGCCTTCGGCGGCGTACGCGGTGGGCGCACCCTTCGCCGCGCGCGCCGCGCAGCACCTGCCGCGCCTGCGGGAGTGGGCGGCGGAGGTCGCTGCCGGGATGGACGCGGGCGTACGGGTGTCGCTGCGCCTGGACCTGTCCCAGTTCGAGCTGTTCGACAGCGCGGCACACGAAACACCGGACGAAGCGGAGCGAGGCGGCGGGAACGACGCCGGGCGGCCGGGGGAGGACGGCGAGAAGCGCCGAGCCGGTGCGGCGCTCGTCCAGGTTCACAGCCTGGCCGACCCCACGCACGTCATCGACGCGGCCGCCCTGTGGTCGGGCAGCGGCAGCGAGGGGTTCGGCCCGCGCGCCCGCATCGACGCGGTGCTGGCGCTGCGCCGCGCGGCTCGCGTCTGGGAGCCGCTGGGCCGCCTCCTCGACCGGTCGGTCCCCGACGTACTGCCCCTGTCCGAGGACGAGCTGTACGAACTCCTGGGCCCGGCCGCGGCCCGGCTCGCCGCCGCGGGCGTCGCGGTCCACTGGCCCCGGGAGCTGGCCCGTACGCTCACCGCGAGCGCGGTCGTACGGTCCGCGCCGGGCTCCGCGACCGACGGCACGTCCTTCTTCGACGCCCAGGAGCTCTTCGCGTTCAGCTGGCAGCTGGCGGTCGGCGGCGAGCCGCTCAGCGAGGCGGACATGGACGCGCTCGCCGAGGCGCACCGCCCGATCGTGCGGCTCCGCGACCAGTGGGTGGTGGTGGACCCGGCGCTCGTGCGCAAGGCGCGCAAGCGCGAGCTGGGCCTGCTCCAGCCCGTGGACGCGCTGGCGGCCGCCCTCACCGGCAGCGCGGAGGTGGACGGCGAGCAGGTCGAAGCGGTTCCTGTCGGGGCCCTGGCCGCACTGCGCGACCGTCTCACCGCCGGCCTCGGCTCCGGGGCGTTCGTCGAGCAGCCGCCCGGCCTCGACGCCACGCTGCGGGACTACCAGCTCCACGGCCTGGCCTGGCTGGATCAGATGACGTCCCTCGGCCTCGGCGGCTGCCTCGCCGACGACATGGGCCTCGGCAAGACGATCACCGTCATCGCCCTCCACCTCCGCCGCGCCCGAGGCGCCCCCACGCTCGTCGTCTGCCCCGCGTCACTCCTCGGCAACTGGCAGCGCGAGATCACCCGCTTCGCTCCCGGCGTCCCCGTCCGCCGCTTCCACGGCGCGGCACGCACACTGGACGACGCGGAGACGGGCGACGCCGGCTTCGTCCTCACGACGTACGGCACCCTGCGCACCAGCGCTCCGCGACTGGCGGCCCACACGTGGGGGATGGTCGTCGCCGACGAGGCGCAACACGTCAAGAACCCGTACTCCTCCACGGCGAAGGCGCTGCGCACCATCCCGGCCCCCGCGCGCGTCGCCCTGACCGGAACGCCCGTCGAGAACAACCTGTCCGAGCTCTGGGCGCTCCTCGACTGGACCACGCCGGGGCTGCTCGGCCCGCTCAAGTCCTTCCGCGCCCGCCATGCGCGCCTGGTCGAGAGCGGCGAGGACGAGGAGGCCGCCGAGCGCCTCGCCCGACTCGTACGCCCCTTCCTCCTGCGCCGCAAGAAGTCCGACCCGGGCATCGTGCCGGAGCTCCCGCCCAAGACGGAGACCGACCACCCCGTCTCGCTCACCCGCGAACAGGCGTCCCTCTACGAAGCGTCGGTGCGCGAGTCGCTGGCGGCCATCGAGGAGTCGGAGGGCATCGCGCGCCGGGGCCTCGTGATGGCGCTCCTGTCCTCCCTCAAGCAGATCTGCAACCACCCCGCGCAGTACCTGAAGGAGGACACGAAGCGCCTCACCGGCCGTTCCGGCAAGCTGGAACTGCTCGACGAGCTGCTCGACACGATCCTCTCCGAGGGCGGCTCGGTCCTGATCTTCACGCAGTACGTCACCATGGCCCGCCTCCTCGCGGACCACCTGAAGGCCCGGGCGGTCCCGGCGCAGCTGCTGCACGGCGGAACGCCGATCCCCGAGCGGGAGGAGATGGTGGACCGCTTCCAGTCCGGCGAGGTCCCCGTCTTCCTGCTCTCCCTCAAGGCCGCCGGGACCGGCCTGAACCTCACCAGGGCCGCCCACGTCATCCACTACGACCGGTGGTGGAACCCGGCGGTCGAGGACCAGGCGACCGACCGTGCGTACCGCATCGGCCAGACACAGCCGGTGCAGGTGCACCGGCTCATCGCGGAGGGGACGGTGGAGGACCGCATCGCCCAGCTCATCACGTCGAAGCGGGCGCTGGCGGACGCCGTCCTGGGCAGTGGCGAAGCGGCCCTCACGGAACTCACCGACCGCGAACTGGCCGACCTGGTCTCACTGCGGAGGCCGTCATGAGCGCGAGCACCGGCGACAGCACCGGCACCGGCAGCTGGTGGGGCAACGCGTGGGTCGAGGCCCTCGAAGCGCTGTCGCTCGACCCGGCCCGCCTGGCCCGCGGCCACACGTACGCCGGCGGGGGCAACGTCGGAGCGATCAGCGTGGCGCCGGGCCGGATCATCACGTACGTACGGGGCAGCCGCCCGCGCCCGTACCGTACGGAGATCCGCCTGCGCACGCTCTCCGACGACGACTGGGACCGCTTCCTCGCCATGGCGGCGGCCGATCCGTCGCACATGGCGGCCCTGCTCGACAAGGACATGCCGCACTCCCTGGTGGACTCCGCCGCCGAGGTGGGCGTGGACCTCCTGCCGGCCGCCGGCGACCTGGTCCCGTCCTGCTCGTGTCCCGACCGGGGCCACCCCTGCAAGCACGCGGCCGCCCTCTGCTACGAGACGGCCCGCCTCCTGGACGCGGACCCCTTCGTACTGCTGCTCATGCGGGGCCGTACCGAGCGCGAACTCCTCGACGACCTCGCCCGCCGCAACGCCGCGCATTCCGCCCGCGAGAAGCCCGCACCGCCGCCCTTCCCGGGCGTACCGGCCGCCGCCGCGCTGGCCCCGCGCACGCTCCCGCCCCTGCCGGGCCCGCTGCCCGCACCCGCACACCCCGGCCATGCCTCGGGCGCGTACCCCGGCACGCGGGGCGCGCCGGACCCCCTCTCCCTCGACCTCCTCGTCACGGACGCGGCGGCCCGCGCCCACACCCTTCTCACCACAGGCGCCGACCCCGTCGGCACGCTCACGTCCTGGCAGGACGCCGTCCGCCTGGCCGCCGCCCAGCCGGGATCGGGCCTGACCGCCGCCACCCGCAAGCTGTACGCCACCCTCGCCTCGGCGCACGACCGCAGCCCCACCGACCTGGCCCGCGCCGTGGCGGCCTGGCAACAGGGCGGTCTCACCGGCCTGTCCGTCCTCGAAACGCCCTGGGACCCGCCGGCCGGCCCCTTCGACCGGGCCCGTCCCGCCCTGGCCGCCGCCGACCTTCCCCGCCTGCGCCCCGACCGCAACCGCCTGAGCGACGCCGAACGCGGCATCCAGCTCCGCCTGGGCCACGACGACCGCTGGTACCCCTACGAATCGGACCCCGGCACGGACGACTGGTGGCCCACGGGCACCCCGGACGCGGACCCGGTGGGCGCCCTGACCGCACTGCTGAACGCCTGAGCCCGCCCGGGGCCCAGGCGGCGTCCGGCACGATTGAGGAGCCGCCCGGCCGCCTCAGGCCGACGCGACCTCCGGTGACCGGCGGCCGGCCCGGGGCTCCAGGTGCACGATCACACTCGAACAGAACCGGTCCACGGCGTCGTCGACGGCGGCGGCGGTGCGCGCCAGGCGGTCAGGATCGTCTCGATGGCCGATGCCACGCTCGCGCGTGCCGTCCCTCTCGGGATGCCGCTCATCAGCAGGGCGTCGTACGGCGTGTCCTCGTGGCGGATCGCGGCACGGACTGCCGCTGTCACCGCGCCCTCGTCCAGTGAGCGGCCCGCCGCCGTGCGGCCCACGCGGCCGCTGCCGCGCTGCGAGGTGTGGGTGGCGATGGCCCGGGCGCGGGGGAGCGGACAGGAGGGGAAGAGGCGGAGGATCTCGGTGGTCAGCGTGGCCGTGAAACGTACGTCCTCGGCCGCGCGGCGTGCCGCGTCGCGCTCGCGGCGGCGGGCCCGGGCGTCCGCGTCGGCCAGGCAGGCGGTTTCGGCGCGGGCCAGGGCCTGCGCTTCGACGAGGAGGCCCTGGCGTTCGTAGCGTTTGCGGCGTCGGCTGTGGCGGATCACCACCGCCCACAGGGAACTCGCCTCGCGGGCTCTGCGCGTCAGGGCCGCGTTGCCCCGCGGGAGGTGGACGAGGTGGGCCAGGTCGGCGCAGTCGAGGCAGATGACCGCGTTGAACTCCAGGGTGTGGAAGCGCAGCGGCCCCCGCCGGCATTCGGCGCAGTGTCTGCGCCGCCGTGGTTCTGGTTCGATCACCACCAGGTCCATACGGGGAGCGTACCCAGCGGTAGCACGCGAGCAGTCCCGTACGCCCCCGGCTCCGGGCGGCGCTTTCGCACCCCGCCCCTGAATAATCGTTCGAGTTGGGCCCGTTGATGTTGCTAGCGTCACGGACGTGGCGAAACTCAATCAGATCATCGCAGTCGAGAAGGGCGTCAAGTTCAAGGCCCAGCAGGACCTGACGGCAGCTCAGCACAGCCTGCAGAAGCCGGCCCTGCTCGCGGGCATCTCGCGTACGTACCAGGCGAAGGACGAGGAGGGCGAGCAGCTGCCGCCCGAGTCGACGCGGGTGCAGGTCAGGGCCGAGGACGTGCTGCGCGAGACCGCGAAGTCGCTGACGCGGCTGTTCGACGTGACCGCCACCAAGGACTGGGCCAACTGCACCGCCCGCGCCGACGTGACCGTCGACGGGCGGGTGCTCGTGAGCGAGGCGCCGGTTTCGTACCTGCTCTTCCTGGAGAAGCAGTTGGCGGACATCAACGCCTTCGTACGGAAACTGCCGGTGCTCGACGCCTCCGAGGCGTGGACGCTGGACCCCTCCACCGACGACTGGAAGACGGACGCCGTACGGACACTCCGTACGAAGAAGGTGCCGCGCAACCATGTGAAGGCGGAGGCGACTGACAAGCACCCGGCGCAGGTCGAGGTGTACTACGAGGACATTCCGGTCGGGTACTGGACGACCGTGAAGTTCTCCGGCGCGCTGACGGCCCGCCGCGTCAACGAACTGCTGGAGCGGGTGGAGAAGCTCCAGCAGGCCGTGAAGTTCGCGCGGGAAGAGGCGAACGGCGCCGAGGTCACGGACCGGCGGGTGGGTGACGCCGTTTTCGGCTACCTGTTCGGGTAGCCTCATTGACTCCCCGGCCGCCATCGTGCGGCCGGGGTGCGCGAGGAGCGCAAGCTGAAACTGAAGTTCGTCGTGACTGCCGCGGTGCGCAACCGGTTCCGGATGCGGGCCGCGATCAATCTCAGACTCTTGCTCCAGACTCAGCATTCGCCGCCGATCGCCGGTTCGACCGGGCCCAGGCCCATGCGCGTCGAGATGCCGGTTCAATTCCGGCCCGCGGAGCTCGGTCCGCGGTGGTCTAAAGGCATGACACGGCGACATTACGACTGACCTGGTCCCTCACTGGACGGCGTGCCAGATGGGCGGCATTTTCAGGGCTCGGGGGCCGGCTACGCCCCCGGGCCCGCTTCCGTATGCACAGAACCGCGCCCGGCGTCCCGATCCGTGGATGGCCGCTCAGCGCCCCACCCATCACACCAACACAGGCCGTCCGCCTGGTGATCGGCCGCGGCCGTCCGATCGTCGCGCACCCCCTGTGACGTGGGGCGACTCTCGGATACGGTGAGCCCGTTTCGGCGGTCGGGCGATGACTTTCGGCCGAACCGCCGTTCCGGGCACTTGAATTGGAGGGACCCATGAGGTTTTCGGGTTTGCGGCGGCTGGTGCGCAGCGGCGAGCAGGTTCGGGGGCGCAAGGGCATGTTCCTCGGCGGGTGCGTCGCGGCGCTCGGCATCGTGCCGTCCGCCGCGCTGGCGACCCCCGGCAGCGGCGTGAGCGGCACGGTACTGGCCACCGGTACGTCGTCCGGGACGATGAAGGTGGAGGCCAAGGGCGTCACCGACGTGGTCGTCCGTACGATCACCATCGCCCCGGGCGGTTCGACCGGCTGGCACCACCACCCCGGGCAGCTCATCGCCGTCGTACAGCAGGGCACGCTGTCGCGGACGCTCGAAGACTGCTCCGTCGAGACGACGACCGCCGGCCAGTCCTTCATCGAACCGTCCGGTCCCGAGCACCGGCACATAGGACGCAACCTCGGGACCGAACCGGTCGTGCTGTACGTGACCTACATGCTGCCCGCCGGCAGCCCGCTCTCCGTCGACGCCGAAGCGCCGGCCTGTGAGCGGGAAGGCTCGGACGAGGCGAGCGACTAGGGAGCGACTAGGGTCGGGCGTATGACTTCCGATCTCTGGTCCGCGCTCCCCGCCGCCGTACGTGACAAGGTGGACGCACTCGTCGCCGAGGAGCGTTCGGTCCAGGCCGTCTTCGCCGTCCGTTCCTCGGGTGTCGAGCCGAGGCCCGGCCTGCGGGCCTGCCAGGACCTGGTCGCGGAGCGTGCGGCGGTGCTCGGCCGGTCGGATCCGCCCGCGCACACGGGGTGACCGTGCGGTTCGAAGCGATCACCTGGGAACGGCTCACCGCCGCCCTCGCGGACCGGCTCAGCGGCGAGCACGAGCAGTCGTCGCCGTGGCTCAAGGCGGCTCTGGACGGCGCCCCGGCCGCCGGCACCGTGGAGCTGGCCGAGCGGCTGGCCGACGAACTGCGGCTGCGCGGCCGGACGGTCCTGGTCGTCGGCACGCAGGGCTTCCTCCGGCCGGCCTCGCTGCGCTACGAGTTCGGCAAGGAGGATCCCCACTCCTACTACGACGGCTGGTTCGACACCGGCGCCCTGTGGCGCGAGGTCTTCGCGCCGCTGGATCCCGGCGGATCCGGGCGCGTCCTGCCCGACCTGTGGGACCCGGCCACCGACCGGGCGACACGCAGTCCGTACGTCGAACTCCCGCCCGGCGGCGTACTGCTGCTGCACGGCCCGATGCTCCTGCGGCACTGGTTCCCCTTCGACCTCACCGTGCACGTGAGCCTGTCCCCGGGGGCGTTGCAGCGCAGAACCGAGGCGGAAGCCCGGTGGACCCTCCCCGCCCTGGCCCGCTACGAGCGGGAGGCCGCCCCGAGCGAGACCGCCGACGCCGTCGTACGCGCGGACGACCCCCGCCACCCCGCATGGACGGGCCTACGCGACTGACTCCCCACCCGACCACGCACGCCACCGCAGCGCATCCCTTCCCCGGTCCACATCCCACCACCGCACGCATGCGCTCACCCAGGCCCGTTCCCATCGGGCACGTTGCCTGAGGGGACGTGTGGCGGTGCTCCCCGCAGGGTGTCGAACACTGTTCCGCCGAAGAACGCCAGTGGCTGCCCGTTCGGCACCCGAGGAGACACCGCGGCACGGCACCGCCCCCAACGCCCCGGCACGCACCGGTCGCAGCGCCCCCGCAGGTGTCCCCGCCAGGCCATCGGCCCAGCGCCGCGCCGGTCAGCGCCCCCCTCCCCGCAGCCCCCCGGACTCAGAGACGACCGACCGGCCCCAGGCGACCCCGGCCGGCCGGCCGTCACCCCCTCACGGAAGCGGAGGCCGACCGCCCACCAAGGTCACCGCACGCGCCCCCGCCCCGCACCCCGCCACCACTGCCCGCACATCGTCCGCACCCCCGAGCCGCGCCGCCAGAAACCCGCCTGCGAACGCGTCCCCCGCCCCCGTCGTGTCCACCGCCTCCGCCGCCACGGCCGGCACCCGCTCCCGCACGCTCCCGCCGGCGGCGAGCAGCGCCCCGCCCGCGCCCAGCGTGACCGCGACCAGGGGAAAGTGTCGGCTCAGCTTGGCCGCCGCGTCCTCCGCGTCCGGCAGCCCGGTGAGCAGCCGCGCCTCGTCCTCGTTGGGAAGCAGCACGTCCGCCCCCGCCACCGCTTCGAGGAAGCGGTCCACGCCCAGCCCGGCGATGAACCCCGCCGACGCCGGATCCACGCTCACGCCCACCCCCCGCTCCCGCGCCGCCCGCAACGCCAGCCGGGCCGTCCCCCGGCTCGTGTCACCGAAGAAGAGGTAGCCGGACAGATGCAGATGGCCGACGCCGTCCAGCAGAGCGGGGGACCAGTCGCCGGGGGAGAGCCGCAGGACGGCGCCGCTGTCCGTCAGGAACGTACGCTCGGCGGCCGCGTCGACCAGCGAGATCACTGTCGCCGTCGCCGCCTCCCCGTCGAGCACGATCTGCGGACGCACGCCCGCTCTCCGCAGCCGCTCCTCGTGCCAAGCACCCGCGTCCGTACCCACGCGCGCCAGGAGCCGTACGTCCGCCAGTCCGGTGTACGCCGCCCAGCAGGCCACGTTGGCGCCCGCCCCGCCCGGCAGCGTCCGGATCTCCGCCGCGGTGTCGGTCGCCCGGGCCAGCGGCCGGCGATGGCGGGCCACGACATCGGTGACCACATCACCGACCACCAGCAGCGCGCCGCACGCGCCACCGCCACCGCCACCGCCTTCGAGCGAACTCGCACGCGTACCCCCTCCCGACCCTCCTCCCGCGTCCGGGCTCATGCCCGAGCCCACGCTTCGGCGATCCGCGCCGCCAGCCTCACATTGCCCCGCACCGCCGCCAGATTGGCCTCAAGCGACGCCCCCTCGGTCTTCCGCGCCAGGAAGTCCAGCAGGAACGGGGTCACGCCCTGCCCCGTGATCCCACGCCGCCCACACTCCTCCAGTGCCTCGGCCAGCACCCGGTCGTGCAGCGCCGGGTCGAGCTGCTCGGCCTCCGGTACGGGGTTGGCCACGAGCAGAGCCGTCCCAGGACCGCCGAGGGCGTCCTGGGCCCGCATCACCGCCGCCACCTCGCCGGGCGTCCGCACGGTCCAGTCGACCGTCTCTCCCGAACTGCGCAGGTAGAACCCGGGGAACTCCCCGGTGCCGTATCCGAGCACCCCCACCCCGAGCGTCTCCAGGCGTTGCAGCGTCGCCGGCACGTCGAGGATGGACTTGACCCCTGCGCACACCACCGTGATCCGGGTCCGCGCCAGCAGCCCCAGATCCGCCGACTCGTCCTGCGTCTCGGTCCACTCCCGGTGCACGCCGCCGAGTCCGCCGGTGGCGAAGACGCGCAGCCCCGCCCGGGCGGCCAGGAACGCTGTGGCCGACACGGTCGTCGCCCCGCTCGCGCCTGCCGCCAGCGCCGGCGCGAGGTCACGATGGCCCAGCTTGCGCACGGAGTCGTCGTTCGCGACCCGCTCCAACTGCGCCTTGTCCAACCCGATATGAGCCCGGCCGTCGAGAACGGCGACGGTGGCGGGAACGGCCCCCTCGGTTCGTACCACCTCCTCCAGTTCCTCGGCGACCCGCAAGTTCCGGGGGCGCGGCAGACCGTGCGCGATGATCGTGGACTCGAGGGCTACGACCGGACGGCGCTGCTCCAGCGCCTCCCGGACCTCCCCGGACATCTGCGGTGCGGCGGTGTCAGGCATGTCCCCATCCCTGGCGCGCCGCGCGGGCCCTCAAACGTCCCGCGGCGCGCCCCTTGTGCCCGGCGACGATCAAGCCGGACCCTTGTCCGCATGACACATACACATCTTGATCACGTCGTCCTCTGGGTCAACGACCCCCTGGCCTCAGTGGAGTTCTACGAGCGGACCGTCGGCCTGACCGGTGTACGAGCCGCCGAGTACGCCGAGGGCAAAGCGCCTTTCCCCTCCGTGCGCGTCTCCGCCGACTCCCTCCTCGACCTGGTCCCGCTCACCATGGCGGGCTCCATGGACGGCGTCCTGGGCGAGGAAGGAACGGCCGGCCACCCGGTCAACCATGTCTGCCTCGCCATGGACAAGGAAGCGTTCGAAGCTCTGCACGGCCGGCTTGAGGAGAGCGGCGCCACCGTCTCGCGGTTCTCCCACAACAGCTTCGGGGCCCACGGCGCCGCCCCCCGCTCGTTCTACTTCCGCGACCCTGACGGCAATGTGGTGGAAGCCCGCCACTACGACGAGTGACCCGGACAGTCGCCTGCTCTCGCCCCGCACCCCGTAGAAGCCGCATGCCGGCAGCGGACATGGCACACCCCTCCCCCCGGAGGACCGGCCTCGGTGGCCGCTCCCACTGATCCCAAAGTACGGGTCACCACTGACAACGCCCCTCGACGAAGCCCTCCGGAGGCCACCGCTAAGGTGACGCGCCATGACGACAATCGATCAGACGCCTGCCTCTTTCTCCGTGCACATCCCGGACGCCGACCTGGAGCCGGAGCCCCTCGACCCGGACCAGATCGTGTCCGGCGTACCGGAGGTGACGGGCAAGGTGCTGTGGGAGTCCCCCGACGGCAAGCAGCTGCGCGGCATCTGGCAGATCACGCCCGGCGTGGTCACCGACACCGAAGCGAACGAGCTGTTCGTCGTGGTCAGTGGGCGGGCCACGGTGGAGGTCGAGGGCGGCGACACCCTGGAGATCGGCCCCGGTGACGCGTGCGTGCTGCGCGAGGGAGACCGTACGACCTGGACCGTGCACGAGACGCTGCGCAAGGCGTACCACATCAGCCTTTAGCGGCCGGTTCCGTCGCGTCGGCCGGGCCCGCGGGGTCGGGCGGGGCGACGGTGCCGGAGCTGACGCCGGGGGCGCCGGCCGGACCGGCCGCCAGGGCTCCGGCCCGCCCGCCCCGGCCGGCCAGCAGGGCGAGCGCGGCCATCGGCAGCAGCAGGCAGGCGCCGATGGCGTTCAGCCAGCCGTAGCCGGCCTGGGCGACGATCAGGCCGGCTGCCGCGCCGCCGACGCCCGCCGCCGAGTTCATGGTCAGGTCGGAGAGCCCCTGCACGGCGGCGCGCGCGGGCTGCGGGACGGAGTCGGTGAGCAGGGCGGAGCCCGACACGAGACCCGCGGACCAGCCGAGACCGAGGACGAAGAGCCCTGCGGCGGTCTGGGCGTGGCTCGGACCCGCCGTACCGGCCAGCAGCGCGGCGAGGCAGAGCAGACCGGCGGCCAGGCCGATGACCGCCAGACGGCCGACGCGGTCGGACAGCCAGCCCATGACCGGCGAGAAGGCGTACATCCCGGCGATGTGGCCGCTGATGACGAGCCCGACGAGTTCCAGGTCGGCGCCGTGGTGCCCCAGATCGACGGGGGTCATGACCATGATCGAGACCATGACGGTGTGGCTGACCGCCACGGTCACCAGAGCGAGCCGGGCCCGCGACGAAGCGGCCACCGCGGCGAGGCCGGCGCGCAGCGAGCGGCTCTGCGCGGACTGCGACTCCGCCGGGGCGAGCGCCCGGGCCGTGAGCAGCGGGTCGGGGCGCAGCAGTACGGCGACGATCACGCCCGTGACGAGGAAGATCCCGGCGGCCCACAGGAACGGGCCCGCCGTCTCGGGTATGGAGGTGCCGGTGAAGGCGCGGCCCGCCGGGGCCGCGATGTTGGGGCCGAAGACCGCGCCGATCGTCGTGGCCCAGACGACCGTCGAGATCGCCCGGGCGCGCCGGTCCGGCTCGGCCAGGTCGGCCGCGGCGAAACGCGCCTGGAGGTTGGCCGACGAGGCGGCGCCGAACCCGGCCATGCCGAGCAGCAGCAGCGGGAAGCTCCCGACGACGGCGGCGACGACCACAAGTCCCGCGCCGAGCGCGCCGATCAGGTACGCGAGGACGAGTCCGGGCCGTCGGCCGCGCGAGGTCATGAGGGAGGCCAGCGGAATCGACAGCAGCGCGGTGCCGGCGACGGACGCGGTCGGCGCGAGTCCCGAAACGGCCTCGGTGCCGCTGACCTCGACCGCCAGCACGGGCGCGAGCGCGATGCCGATGGGTACGCCGAGCCCGCCGAGGATCTGGCTCACGACGAGTACGACGGAGGTACGCCGCCTCAGGGCGCGCAGCGCCTCGGGACCGGGTGCGGACGCAGCAGGGGGGGTAGTCACCGCCGCAGTGTGCCAGTCCTTACGAAGGGACGAAACCGAGAATGCCGCCCCGGCTCGGCACCCGCCCCGTCCGCCGTTCACCTCGCCGCTCCGGCGACCGCCCCGTCCTCCCCCTCAACCAGTCCGTCCCGTGTCAGAACAGTGGCTGCGGCAGCACGCCTTCGAGCGCCAGCAGCGCCCGCTTGGTCTCCAGGCCGCCGCCGAATCCGCCGAGCCCGCCGTCGCTCTCCACCACCCGATGGCAGGGCACCACCACCGGCAGCGGGTTCGACCCCATGGCGGCGCCCACCGCCTGCGCCGCGCCCGGCTGGCCGACCCGGCCCGCGAGGTCGCCGTATCCGACGACCGTGCCGTACGGAACGCCGGTCGCCAGCTCACGGAGCACCTGCCGGTTGAATCCGGAAGTGAGCGACCAGTCCAGCGGAAGAGAGAAGCCGCGGAGGTCCCCGGCGAAGTACGACGCGAACTGCCGTATGGGCTCGGCCAGCCACGGTGAGCCGGGCGCCTCGGTCGCCTCGGCACCCAGGCGCGTCCGCAGCCGGGCGACCGTCCGGTTTCGTGTCACCGGCCCGGCATGGAAGGCCACGCAGACCAGGCCGGCGTCGGCGGCCGCGACGAGCAGCGGCCCGATGCCGCTGTCGCCGCTGCCGATGACCGCCCACTCCACGATCCGCCCGTCACTGTCCATGCGCCCACGGTACGACCGGGCACTGACAACGGACCGGCCGACGGTTATCCGCCGACCGCGTCCCGCACGATGTCGGGGTTGTTGGTGATGATCCCGTCGACGCCGAAGCCCTCCACCCGCGCCGCGCCCGCCGCCGTGTTCACCGTCCAGGTGTTGACCCGCACCTGCTTGCCGTGCGGGCCCTTCAGCCGGTGGACCGCCGCGACGTAACTGGCCGTGAGCGAGGTGTGCGTCGGATTGATCTGGTCCGTGAACCGGGCGTACTTCGGCAGTTCGGCGACCGGGGGCCTGCCCAGGAAGCCGGTCGTGACGTCGGGCCGCTGCTTGTGCACGGCCTTCACGCTGTCCGCGCCGAAGCTCTGGACGACGAGCCGGTACCGGACGTGGTGGCGGTCCAGCCAGCCCGCCTTGCCGAGCACCCGCAGGGTGTCCTTCTCGATGCCCGGGTAGAGCTCGGGCTTCTTGATCTCCAGGAGGAGGTTCTGGCGGTTGCGCTCGACCCGGTTCACGTACTGCTTCAGGGTCGGCACCCGCGCGCCGGCGAACTTCCGGCTGAACCAGCTGCCCGCGTCCAGTGTGGCGATCTCCGCCGCCGTGAAGTCCTTGACCTTCCAGGGCGAACGGCCGGGGAAGAGCTGCTCGACGTTCGTCGTCCTGGCCAGGCTCTCGTCGTGGACGACGACCAGCTGTCCGTCCCTGGTGCGCTGTACGTCGTTCTCCACCCAGTGGATGCCCATCCGGTCGGCCAGGTCGACAGCCGCCAGCGTGTTCTCGGGCGCGTAGGCCGACGCGCCGCGGTGGGCGATGACAGAGGGGCCGTCGTGGTGGGCGGCGGTGGGAGCGAACGCCGGGGTGGCCGGGGCGGGCAGCAGCAGTGCGGCGGCGCCCAGGAGCGCGGCGGCCGAGACGGTGCGTGCGTACACGAGGACTCCTCGCATGGGGCGATCACGGACGGTCCGAGAGTGACAGCACATAGTCAACGACGGGCAGGCGAAGGATGGCCACGAAGTGAACGAAACCGGCGTGGCGGCGTCACGTGTCACTTTCCCCACCGCTGTTTTTGCCGGGAAAACGTGTACTGATCACCCGGCTCCGCCTACTCTCGCCAAAAACGGCCTCCGTACCACGAGTGGGGCCCTCTGTACCCGGTGACGGCAGCTGAAGGGCGCAAAAGGCATGCAGGGCACTGGCACTGTCGACGGATTCAGCTACGGTCTCGTCACCCCGGCCGCGGCGTACCTCATGGCCTGCCTCGGCGGCGCGCTGGGACTGCGCTGCACCGCGCGGGCACTCCTGGACGAAGAACTGGGCCGGCGGGCCGGCTGGCTGGCCCTGGCCGCCGCCGCGATCGGCTCCGGAACCTGGACCATGCACTTCATCGCGATGATGGGCTTCGCGGTGAAGGAGACCCCGGTGGGCTACGACGCCACCCTGACGTACGCCAGTCTCGGCGTCGCCGTCCTCATGGCCGGCATCGGCGTCTTCATCGTGGGGCACCGCGGTGTCACCCCGATGGCGCTGGTCACCGGCGGCACGATCACCGGCCTCGGGGTCGCCTCCATGCACTACCTCGGTATGGCCGGAATGCGACTGCGCGGACAGCTGCAGTACGAGACGCTCACCGTCGCCCTCTCCGTGGTGATCGCGGTCGTCGCCGCCACGACGGCACTCTGGGCCGCCGTGTCGGTCCGGGGTTTCCTGCCGAGCCTCGGCGCGAGCCTGGTCATGGGGCTCGCGGTGAGCGGCATGCACTACACCGGCATGGCGGCGCTCAGCGTCCACCTGCACGAGCCCGCGGGCGCCGCGGGTGGCGCGTCGGCCGCCCCCGTCCTGGCGCCCATGCTGATCGGCCCGGTGATCTTCCTCGTCGTGGCGGGCGTGGTCGTCCTGCGCGATCCGCGGCTCGTCGGCGGCCGGCCGCGGGCGCGGCGCCGGCCCGCGACCGGCATGCCGCGGCCGGCCGCGGAGGTCTCGTGGCGCCGGTGACGCGGGCGATCGCCACGTGAGTGTCAGTGCCGGGCCGTACGGTTGATGCATGCGGCCCGTTTCAAGCATCGAACGTACGGTGGCGCCCTTCGAGGTCGTCAGCTCCTACCAGCCCAGCGGCGACCAGCCGGCGGCCATCGCCGAGCTGGAGCGGCGTATTCGCGCAGGTGAGAAGGACGTCGTCCTGCTCGGTGCGACCGGCACCGGCAAGTCGGCGACGACGGCCTGGATGATCGAGAAGCTCCAGCGCCCCACGCTCGTCATGGCGCCGAACAAGACCCTGGCGGCCCAGCTGGCGAACGAGTTCCGCGAGCTGCTGCCCAACAACGCCGTCGAGTACTTCGTCTCGTACTACGACTACTACCAGCCCGAGGCGTACGTCCCGCAGTCGGACACGTACATCGAGAAGGACTCCTCGATCAACGAGGAGGTCGAGCGGCTGCGCCACTCCGCGACGAACTCGCTGCTCACCCGCCGTGACGTCGTCGTGGTCGCCTCCGTCTCCTGCATCTACGGCCTCGGTACGCCGCAGGAGTACGTGGACCGCATGGTGCCGCTGAAGGTCGGCGAGGAGATCGACCGCGACCAGCTGCTGCGCCGTTTCGTCGACATCCAGTACACGCGCAACGACGTGGCCTTCGCCCGCGGCACCTTCCGGGTGCGCGGCGACACCATCGAGATCTTCCCGGTCTACGAGGAGCTGGCCGTCCGGATCGAGATGTTCGGCGACGAGATCGAGGCGCTCTCCACGCTCCACCCGCTGACCGGCGAGATCATCAGCGAGGACCAGCAGTTGTACGTCTTCCCCGCCAGCCACTACGTCGCCGGACCCGAGCGCATGGAGAAGGCGGTCCGGGGCATCGAGAAGGAGCTGGAGGACCGGCTCGCCGAGATGGAGAAGCAGGGCAAGATGCTGGAGGCCCAGCGTCTGCGCATGCGCACCACGTACGACCTGGAGATGATGCGCCAGATCGGCAGCTGCTCCGGCATCGAGAACTACTCGATGCACATGGACGACCGAGCTCCCGGCACCGCGCCGCACACCCTCCTCGACTACTTCCCCGAGGACTTCCTGCTGGTCATCGACGAGTCGCACGTCACCGTCCCGCAGATCGGCGCGATGTACGAGGGCGACGCGTCCCGCAAGCGGACCCTGGTCGACCACGGTTTCCGGCTCCCGTCCGCCCTGGACAACCGCCCGCTGAAGTGGGAGGAGTTCCAGGAGCGCGTGGGTCAGGCGGTCTACCTCTCCGCCACCCCCGGCGCGTACGAACTGTCGCGCTCGGACGGCTTCGTGGAGCAGATCATCCGTCCCACCGGCCTCATCGACCCCGAGGTCGTCGTCAAGCCCACCGAGGGCCAGATCGACGACCTGGTGCACGAGATCAGGAAGCGCACCGAGCGGGACGAGCGGGTCCTCGTCACCACCCTCACCAAGAAGATGTCCGAGGACCTCACGGAGTACTTCCTCGAACTCGGCATCCAGGTCCGTTACCTCCACAGCGACGTCGACACGCTGCGCCGCGTCGAGCTGCTGCGCGAGCTGCGCTCCGGTGAGTACGACGTCCTGGTCGGCATCAACCTGCTGCGCGAGGGACTCGACCTCCCCGAGGTCTCGCTGGTCGCCATCCTCGACGCCGACAAGCAGGGCTTCCTGCGCTCGGGCACCTCCCTGATCCAGACGATCGGCCGCGCGGCGCGCAACGTCTCCGGACAGGTGCACATGTACGCCGACAAGATCACCCCGGCGATGGAGAAGGCCATCGACGAGACCAACCGGCGCCGGGAGAAGCAGATCGCGTACAACACGGAGCACGGAGTCGATCCGCAGCCGCTGCGCAAGAAGATCAACGACATCGTCGCCTCGATCGCACGCGAGCAGGTCGACACCGAGCAGCTCCTCGGCTCCGGCTTCCGCCAGGCCAAGGAGGGCAAGAACGCCAAGGCGCCCGTGCCCGTACTCGGCAAGGCGGCCAAGGGCGCCAGGGCGGCCAGGAAGGGCGACGTGCTCACCGACCGCCCCGCCGCCGAACTGGCCGCCCTCATCGAGGAGATGACGGAACAGATGCGCGGAGCCGCGGCGGAGCTCCAGTTCGAGGTGGCCGCCCGCCTGCGTGACGAGGTGGGCGAACTGAAGAAGGAACTGCGGCAGATGAGGGAGGCGGGGCAGGCCTGACGCACCGGGCGCCCGGTGTGTTGCAAGACCGACACAAAGCACGCCACGACTGTGCGGCCCGGGCCCGACTGCGTAGGGTTCTTGACAGCCGCACGCACACGGGCGGGCCGCGGGGTATGCAAGGAGAGGGGACAGCGCGTGGTGGACGTATCCAAGGGCAGCGCGCCCGGGGGACCTGGCGTCAATCTGACCAAGGGTCAGGCCATCAGCCTGGAGAAGAAGGGCGGCGGCACGCTGACCGCCGTCCGGATGGGGCTCGGCTGGCAGGCGGCGCCCCGGCGCGGGCTGTTCGGCTCGCGCACCCGGGAGGTGGACCTCGACGCCTCGGCCGTCCTGTTCGCGGACAAGCAGCCGGTCGACGTCGTCTTCTTCCGTCACCTCGTCAGCGACGACGGCTCCGTCAAGCACACCGGTGACAACCTGGTCGGCGGCGCCGGTCAGGGCGGGGACGACGAGGCGATCCTCGTCGACCTCCAGCGCGTGCCGGTGCACATCGACCAGATCGTCTTCACGGTGAACTCCTTCACCGGCCAGACGTTCCAGGAAGTGCAGAACGCGTTCTGCCGCATCGTCGACGAGACCAACGGCCAGGAGATGGCCCGTTACACCCTCGACGGCGGCGGCCAGTACACCGCCCAGATCATGGCGAAGGTGCACCGCGCCGGCGCCGGCTGGCAGATGACGGCCATCGGCACCCCTGCCAACGGCCGCACCTTCCAGGACCTGATGCCGTCGATCCTGCCGCACCTGTAGCAGGCGACTGCCGAAGCACGCGCAGCTCCCGGTGGCATCCGCCGCCGGGAGCTGCACCACATGCGCACCGCGCGAGTACACGCGCACCGCGCACAAGCCACCACCGGCCACCCCTGTGGTCGGGTACGAAGCGACGCGGGGGAGACAGGCGATGACGGCCGAACTGGTCCGGGGGCAGAACCACCCCCTGCCCCAGGCCCGTTTGGAGATCCGGGTGTCGGCCGGTACGCCGGTCGTGGCCGGAGCCACGCTCTGCGACGAGCAGGGCGCCGTACGCGGCACGGAATGGGTCGCCCACCCCGGCTCCCCCAGCCTCCCCGGGCTCGAGGTGTCCAAGCAGGCCGCGGCCGACCACCGGCTGGCCGTGGACCTCGGGGCACTGCCCGAGACCGTGCACCGGCTGAACGTCCTGCTGGCCCTTCCGGCGGGAGGGGGCGGCCCGACGCGCTTCGGCGCCGTCGCGGCCCCCTTCGTCTCCGTCACCGGACTCGACGGGTCCGAGGTCGCCACCTACACGGTGACCGGCCTGGACAGCGAGTCCGCGGTCGTCGCCCTCGAGCTCTACCGCAGGCAGGGCGTCTGGAAGGTGCGCGCCGTCGGTCAGGGGTACGCGGGCGGCCTCGCCGACATGCTCCGCGACCAGGGCCTTCCGCAGGCCCTCGAACTCGCCGCCGCCATCCAGGCGGCCGTCAGCAGTGGCGTGGCCCGCTCCGTCGCCCCGGCCCCGCCGCGCGCCCAGGCCGACGACCGGGCTCGGCGTACGGCCCCCCACGCCGCCAACGGTGGACGCGACGCCCAGAGCGACGCCGTGCCGCCGCCCGTGCCCGCCCCGGGCCCCACACCCGTACCGCCCGTCACCGCGCCGCAGGCCGGCCCCGAGGGCGGTGCCTCTCCGTCCCCCCAGGGCGGCCCCATCGACTACGCGCACCCGCGCCGCCGGAACACCGCGCCGCCGCCCGCGCCGCCCACCGCACCCCCCGTCCCGCCGGGCGGACACCCGCAGCCGGTCGCGGGCGACGCCACCGGCTGGTCCATGGACGAGCGGCTGTACAACCAGGTCTGGGGCATGTTCGAAGACCTGGCCCGTACCGTCTCGGCGTACCGCAGCGCGGTCGACTTCGCCGAGTCGCGCATGGACCAGGAGCTCGACAAGGCCCTCTCCGATCCGCGCAGCCGCATCGGCACCGCGGGCGACACCGCCCGGGCGGCGGCCCAGGCCAAGCACGACCAGCTCGTCGGCCAGGCCCGCGACGTACTGGAGCGCGAGCTGACGCAGCTCGTCGCGGAGGCGGACGTCGTGGAGCCGGCCCTGCCGCCCGCCTTCGCCTCCTGGAGCAACCCGGTCTGGCACGGCTACCGGGTGCCCATGGAGATCCCGATGGCCCTGCGCGTCGGCGACCTCCACCTCCCCGAACGGCCCGACCTGCGCATCCCCATGCTGGTGCGGCTCCCGCTCGAGCGCGGTCTGTGGATCGACAGCGGCCGCTCCCGTTCCGAGGCCGCGCTCATGATGGAGTCCGACCAGCTGCGCAGGGCGGCCCTGGAGGCCGCCGTCGCGCACGCCGCGCGGCTGCTGGCGGTCTACCCCGCGGGGGAGTTCACCGTCCACGTCATCGACCCGGCGGGCACCGGCGCGACCGCGCTCGCCCCGCTGACCGAGTCCGGCGTGCTCGCCGCGCCGCCGGCGGCCGGCGCCCAGGGCGTGACGGCCGTGCTGGCCAAGCTCACCCAGCGGGTGGAGCTGGTGCAGATGGCGGTCCGCGGCGGAGTGAGCGACTCGCTGCCGCCGGATCTGGACACGGCGGAGCAGCTCCTGATCGTCAACGACTTCCCGCACGGTTTCGACGACCGTGCCGTCACCCAGCTCCGCTACCTGGCCGACGAGGGCCCGTCGGTCGGCGTGCATCTGATGCTGGTCGCGGACCGGGAGGACGCGAGCGCCTACGGACCGGTGCTCGATCCGCTGTGGCGCTCGATGCTGCGCGTCACGCCGGTGCCCGACGACCACCTGATCGACCCGTGGGTCGGCCACACGTGGACGTACGAGCCGCAATTGCCGCCCCCGGGCAGCCGGGTCGTGCGCCAAGTCCTTGCGCAGGTGGCGGCGGCGAGACGGTCAATGCCACGCTGACCTGCCCTTTTGGGAGGGCTTTACCCATCCCTTTACCTTCTCTTGGGTGTTCCTGTACTCTTTGATGAGCGGAGGGGAGTACTCCCGGCTGCGACGTACCCGTCAATACGGACCGCCATCGGTCCCGGGGCGTCGGCCCGAATCGCGCGGACACGCACTCGGGTGGAAGAGACCTCCGGCAGCGACGACGCTGAGTGAGTTGCCGTAGCTATCTGCCGGAGGCGCAGTGGACGTTTCAATGACCCTTTGGGTGCTGACCATTCTCGGTCTGGTCGCCCTGATCGCCGTCGACTTCCTCATCGGGCGCAAGCCGCACGATGTGTCGATCAAGGAAGCCGGAATCTGGTCGGTCGTCTGGATCGCACTGGCCGTTCTCTTCGGCCTCGGGCTGCTGATCTTCGGCACCGCGCAGGCGTCCGGCGAGTTCTTCGCGGGCTTCATCACCGAGAAATCGCTCAGCGTGGACAACCTGTTCGTCTTCGTCCTGATCATGGCGAAGTTCTCGGTGCCGTCCCACCTCCAGCAGCGCGTGCTGCTCATCGGTGTGCTGATCGCCCTGGTGCTGAGGGCGATCTTCATCGCCGCCGGCGCCGCGGTCATCGCCAACTTCTCGTGGGTCTTCTACATCTTCGGCGCGTTCCTCATCTACACCGCCTGGAAGCTGATCCAGGAGGCGCGGGCCGACGAGGAGGAAGAGGCGTTCGAGGAGAACCGTCTCCTCAAGTCGATCGAGCACCGCTTCGGCGTCGCGGACAGGTACCACGGCACGAAGCTCTTCATCCGGAACAACGGCAAGCGCGTTCTGACGCCCCTGATGGTCGTCATGCTCGCCATCGGCACCACGGATGTGCTCTTCGCGCTCGACTCGATCCCGGCGATCTTCGGCCTCACGCAGGACCCGTACATCGTCTTCACCGCCAACGCCTTCGCCCTCATGGGTCTGCGGCAGCTGTACTTCCTCATCGGCGGACTGCTCAAGAAGCTGGTCCACCTGAGCTACGGCCTGTCGGTCATCCTGGGCTTCATCGGCGTCAAGCTGGTGCTGCACGCCCTGCACGAGTCCGGGGTGCACGTCCCCGAGATCTCCATCCCCTTCTCGCTGACGGTCATCTGCGGCGTGCTGATCATCACCACGATCACCAGCCTCATCGCCAACAAGAAGACGGAACAGCGCGCCCAGGCCGAGGCCGCGGAGGCCGCGGACAAGGAGAGCGTCGAGTCCTGACCGACCGGCGCGGCATGCAGGACAGCGGCCGGGGGGGGCGGGCCGCCCCCTCGCACCCGGCCGGGTGGCGGCGGTCGGCGGTGTTTACCCCCGGGCGGGTTGCCCCACGGTACCAGGCCCCGGCC